>JAGQSE010000382.1 GCA_020439725.1 Acidobacteriota bacterium | reverse complement strand
GCCGGCCAGGCGTCGCCCTACATGCTGCTGGTCGCCGCGGTCCGCGAGTCGCGGCTCGTGCCCCTGCCGGCCGGTACCGAGGCGGTGGGGCTCGAGCGCCTGGGCCAGCTGCGCTCGGAGATCCCCGCCGTCACCCACGTCGACGACTCGGCGCGGGTCCAGACCGTCGACGCGGAGCGCAACCCACGCTTCCACCGGCTGCTCTCCTGCTTCGAAGAGCGCACCGGTTGCCCGGTCCTGGTCAACACCAGCTTCAACGTCCGCGGTGAGCCCATCGTGTGCACGCCGCGCGAGGCCTATCATTGCTTCATGGCCACCGACATGGACGCGCTGGTCCTCGGTGGCCACCTGCTGCTCAAGGAAGAGCAGCCCGCCACCGCCGCCGTCGACCGTGGCGAGCACCTGGCGCGCTTCGCCCTCGACTGAGCCGCGGGAACCGGACGAGAGCCACCATGTCGCTGATCCGTATCGACAAGAACCCCAGCCGCAAGAACCTGCGGATCTTCGCACTCCTCTGGCTGGCTTTCGTCGGCGGCCTGGCCTTCACCGTCTGGCGCCGGACCGGCGACAGCGGCTGGGCCCTGGGCCTCGCGGTCGTGGCCGTGGTGGTGCCTCTCGTCGGCGAGCTCGCCCCCGAGGTCGTCCGGCGCCTCTACGTCGGGTTGTCCATCGCCGGCTGGCCCATCGGCTGGGTGGTCTCGCACCTGCTCCTGGCCGTGGTCTACTTCCTGATCCTGACCCCGCTGGGCTGGCTGCTCCGGCTGCTCGGTCGGACACCCCAGGAACATCGGCCGGACCGCTCCGCCGCCAGCTACTGGACCCCCCACCGGCCGGCCGCGGATCCGCGACGCTACTTCCGCCAGTTTTGAGCGACTTTCCCGAGGAGAGATCCATGGCCTCCCGACCCCCGAAGCAGCAGCCCCGGAAGAACCCGTCCGAAACAACCGCCCCTACGAGCGCCGCGGAGACCCTCCGCGCCGCTGCCGAGGAGCGCTCGGGATCCCTGGTCGAAGAGTTCTGGCTGTTCTTGCGTCAGAGCAAGAAATGGTGGCTGACACCGATCCTGGTGGTGCTTCTGCTGATCGCCGCGCTGGTGGTCTTGGCGGGGACGGGCGCGGCGCCCTTCCTCTATACGCTCTTCTGAGGACGTCTTCGGGCGGAACCCTTCTCGAGAGGCCCTTCCGCAGACCCGGCCGAGACGTCTGGCGGAGACGAAAGAGGGGATCAGCCCCGGGGTAGCGAGGCCACCTGCTGGCTCAGGTGGACGTGGCGGTCGGGATCGCCGACGGAGGGGCTTTCGAGACGCGCGAACCGATCGGGCTCCTCTCGCCGATGGCCGTTGCCCGAGCCGGAGCTGCCGTCGCGCCGCGGCGCGGCCTGCGCGTTGCCTTCACGGAGCCGATCGTCGCACGGCGGAGCCTCGGCGGCCTCGCCGTCACCGGCTTCGGCCTGCAGCTCCGCGAGATCGAAGACCGCAGAGTCGTAGGTGATGCCGTCGAGATCTTCGAGGTTGTCGTCAGAGGCGCCGTCACCAGCCTGGTCGTCGACCCGGTAGATGGTGATGGTGTTCCCGAGATCGAGGCGCGAGAGCCACGAGCGAACAAGGCGCCAGCCCCGAGCCCAGGGCCCTGCCGGCCTTCTGGTGCCGTCCCCGGACGGGGTGTTGGCGGTGGGGTTCATTCCTCGGTTCTTCACTCTCTTTTTCTGTTGTGCTCATGAACTCTAGTGCAGGCCTCGCAAACGACCGGGACGACTTTTTTCGTCCAGAGACTGAATTTATTACCGCCGTTGAAAGATCTGAAACCTGGAACCGCTCCGCACCCGCCGGGAGGGGGCCGAAGACGGCGAAAAAAGGAAGGGCCCCGGTCAACCCCACGGGTGGCGACCGGGGCAGAAGGTAGGCTATCTCAACGGGTTGGGCCGAGCGGGCCGGGTGCCTCGCTCGAACGGCTTGCCTTGAGCAGCGAGGAGAGCTCGTCGATGAGACCCACCGACGCGCTCTCCATCCGAGCGGCGTTCTGGAAGACGATCCAGGCCGCCATCACCTCGCGACTGAGCTCCCGCGAGCGGAAGATGGGGATCATCTCCTCGGCCAGGCGCCGCATCTCCTGCGCCCGGCCCTGTCGCGCGTAGACTCCGGCGAGGTCTAGAGAGACCAGCGCCGCTTCATACCCGATCTCCTGCTCGACGAACTGCGCGCGGACCTCCGAAAGGGCCGCTTCGGCGTCGTCGAGCCGGCCGGCACCGAGGGCGATGCGCCCCTCGAGCCAGCGCAGGCGGATCAGGTCGAGACGGTTGGCGAGCTCGCGGTGGAGCTGGCGGGCCTCCCCCAGCAGCCGCAGCGCCTCCTCGTGATCCCCCCGCTCGTTGAGGTAGAAGCACAGGTTGTGGACGCCGACCAGCACCATGCGGCGTTCCTGCTCGGCGTCGATCAACGACAGCCCTTCGCGCAGCAGCTCGATGGCCTCGTCGATACGCTCGGAGCGACCACAGATCCGACCGCGGCTGATCAGCGTCCGGCCGTGGCGATGAAAGGCCTCCGCCCGGCGATACAGCACGCTCGCCTGCGACAGCCGGCGCTCCGCCTTCTCGAGACGACGCCGATCGAGGTCGAGGGAGGCCTGGAGCTCGAGGATCCGGCCCTGCTCGAGAGGGTCACCGCTGCCACGGTCGACCAGCGACTCGGCGAGCTCGAAGGCCTTCTCGGCACCGTGCAGGTCCGAGGAGATACGCCGCGCATTGCCGAGGTAGGACCAGGCCCGCGCCTTGAGGTCGTAGAGCAGCATCTCGGGAATCGACCGCGCATGGAGCTCGTAGGCGACGCTGACGGCGATCTCGGCCAGCTCAAGGGCCAGCATCGGATCGTCGAAGCCGGCCTGCCAGGAGCGCTCGAGGAGCATCTCGCACAGCTGCCAGCTCTGGAAGCGCGCGTCCTTGCAGACCAGCAGGCGTTGCTGGGCAAGGGGCCGGCGGGTCAGCTCGGCGAAGAGCTCGGGCAGGCGCTCGGCCTCGGTCTCGAGACGATGCTGCTCGAGCGCCGCCGCCGGCGGTGCGCCCCAGCCGCTGGGAGTCGCCGCGTCGGGCTTCACGGTGGCTTCGAAAGGCCAGGCCCCGCGCGGTTCATCCGCGGCGGTCCCGCCACCGGCGGCCAGCAGGTCGCGGATCGTCTCGCGGACCTCCGCCGGAGCCAGCTCCCCACGCTGCAACCGGATCAACCGGTCACGGTCCAGCTTGTTCTCGCTCATCTCTTTACCCCTGTCTGCGACAACACCGGCACGACCCGGAACTGTCTTGAACGATCCCCGCTCTCTTCAACCATCCCCGGCGACGATCTCAACCGTTGGGGTCGAGATCGGGCCCGCAGCTAGGAGGGATCATCTCCCCGCTCCCCCGCTGCAGCCCTTCGCCGAGGTCTTCCGTCGCCCGAGCCAAGACTCGCTTGGTACATGGCGTATGCGGCATCGATTTCTCTCCAAGTCGCCTCGCGGAAGGCCGCCGGTGGCAACGTCACGGCCGATGCCGGCGACGCCCACCTGCCGAGCGGACCCTGCTCCGCGCAAGTCGGAAGCAGCTCATCAAAAGAAAGGGACCGAGGAAAGGAGGAAGTGCACGGGCTCTCTCCCTTCACCCGTTACCTGTGTGGACATGGTCGATACCCGGGACAAGAAAATGTCGACCTGTAGCCATCGCTGAATCAACCGTTTCGGCCTCCTCGCGACGGCGGTGGAGCCCCGGGGGGCACGATCCCGAGGGCTTCGAGATCCGCCGTCGCCTGCTCCGCCCAGCCGGCGTTGGCCCGCGGGCTCGCCGGGCTCGGATGCAGCACGCCGCCGATGCGGACGTCGAGCCCGGCCAAGGCGACCCGCGCCCGCGTCTCGGCGAAACGCCCGACGCCCACCACCCAGCTCGGCCCGAGGCACACGACCAGCCGCCTCAAGGCCGCGTCGCAGAGCTCGAAGAGCGGTTCTCGCTCCGCCGCCGGCAGGTGGTCCGGCGTGCGGTTCCTGCCGCTCGCCTCCATGAACACCAGGGGGCAGTAGTTGGCGACGAAGAAGCGCTCGAAGAACCCCCGGGCGGATCCGGCGGTATCACGCGCCCAGCCCCAGAGCCGCCGCCCGCTGACCTCGCTGCGCGCACAGGCGAAGCCCTCGATGGGCCGTTTCGGGTGTTCGTGCTCGGGTCGGCCGACGGCGGCCTCGATCCCCATCCAGTCACGCACCGCCGCGATCTCGCCGAAGGGTACGCCGGTCTGCGCCATGCCCCAGGGTCCTGGGTTCATGCCGACCAACACCACCTCTTTGGATCCTGCACCGTAACGCTCGAGGTAGAGGCGATGCGGCGCGGCGGCGTAGGTCAAGGGGTCGTAGACGTGGGTCACCGGCGGCGCGAAGTGGAGACGCTCCAGCTCGTGGCTCAGGTCCTCCGCGATCTTCCACAGTGTCTCGGTCATGGCTCCGGGCTCCCGTCCAGCCGGTCGGGCTGGTTGTTCGAAGACATCGGGTCGGGCTCGTCGATCCGGCCGTAGCGCTTTCGCAGACGGACGCCCCGCGCCTCGCGGGTAAGGCTGAACAGGGCCTCGAGAGTCGGCAGGTAGGGGCTCTCGGTGGCCGGCGCTCCGTTGATCTCCTCGACCTCGAGGGCCTTCAGCGGATCCGCCTCGCGGCCGAGCAGAGCCTTGAGGGCTTCGAGGTAGCGCGGCAGGTAGGGGTCGTCGGGGGGCACCTCGACGTCGAGGCGGCGGCCATTCCGCCAGCTGACCAGCACCCGCTTCGAGCCGTGGTAAACCAGCTGGTGGCTGGGCCGGCGCGGTGGCAGGGAGGCCTTGAGCTCGGGTAGATCGACACCGCACAGCGACGCCGGATCGGCGGCGTTCAGCCAGAAGATGCGTTCCTCGGGCAAACCGCGAAGCAGGCGGCGGAAGGCGTGATGGGAGATGAACTGGAGCCCCGGCACGTCCTCGAAGAAGCGCCCGCCGAGGACCTCGCCGGAGAGCTCCATGAGACGCAGGCTGCGGAACACCGCGGACCAGCGGAAGGCCGACGCCTCGCGGTCGAGGAGCTCGCGGAACAGGACGCCGTAGCGGTCGAGGAGGACGCGGACGCGGTCCTTGTTGAGCTCCTCGGCCTCGAGGGCGTCGGCGGTCCCGGCGGGGGCTTCGAGGCGCCACCAGGAACCCGCCTGGGGTCGCGGCGACGTCCATCCCCGGCCCGGCCGGCGGCGGCGGCTGGCGCTCGCGGCCGCCGCCGGTGCCGCGGTGTCGAAGCGCAGGCTCACCGCCCGCCGCACCGGCGCGAAGGAGTCCGTGGAGACCTCGCCGCGCCAGGCGAGGCGCCACAGGGCCTTCTGCAAGCGTTCCGCCGGCCAGCCGGTGCGCCGCTCGAGATCGGCGAGACCGAAGCGGCCGAGGGACTCGGGGAACAGCGTCTCGAGGTCGTCGGCGGGGCGGTCGTCCTCGTCGCCATCGGTCAGGAAGAGCTCGAGATCGGCGGCGAGGGCGAAGGCGATGCGGCGCTTGCCGGCTCCGAACCAGCACAGCTCGGTGTCCTGGAGCAGACCGTCGAGCCAGCCCGGCTGGTAGGGCGCGAGGCGAGCCGGCAACACGTGGCGCTCCCAGGCGTCCGCCGGCTGGGCGAGACCGAAGAGCGGCTCGAGAGCCGTCTGCAGATCCTCCACCGAGGAGGCCGGCAAGCCCAGCCGCTGCTGCGTGGCGAGCAGCAGCGGCAAGCGGCTCAAGGGCAGCGCCTCGAAGACGGGGCGCGCCGCGGCGCGGGCCCGGCGCAGCAAGACCTCGAGGTTCTCAGCGTCGCAGACCTCGAGGCGACCGGCGCTCTCGGGACCGACGAGCTGATCCGCCACCACCCGTTGCTCGTCGACCAGCGCCGCCAGGACCACCCCCCAACGCTCCGGCGAGAGGCCGAAGACCTGGGCGGGCCGTTCCTCCGGCACCGGCCCATAGAAGCGCAACCACTCGGCGATCAGCTCCTCGACGGGATCCACCTCGGCATCCACCTCCGCCGTTTCCGCCGCGGGACGCCGAGCGAGCAGCGTCCGGACGGCGGCGAGAGCCTCGGCGAGACCGGTGTCGGCAAGACCCGTAGCGAGACCAGGGAGCGGACCGGGAGCGAGGTCCTCGAGATCGAGCTCCAAGGCCACGAGCAGCCGCGGCAGCCGTTCGACGGCGCACAGCGAGGCGAGGGCGCCGGTGGGACGGATCACCAGGAGCCGCGCCGTCAGCGGGACGAGCAGCTCGGTCTCCGAACCGAAGCCACCCTCGGCGAGCACCGCGTCACGGAGCGCGGGCCACTCGTCGAGGGGCACGAGAAGTCGCTCGTCGACCCAGTCGAGAAGCTCCTGGGGATCCCGCGGCGCGTAGCCCGGGTAGGTGCGCTGGAGCTTGGCCTCGAAGTCCGCCACCAGGCTTCGGTCGAGCTTCGGACGCAGCTGGCTCGAGAACACGACCTCGCGGAGCAGCTCGGGGCGTAGCTTCGACGCGCCTCCGGTCTCGGGGGTGTCGTCTTCGTACATCAGCCGATTGGTCTGCTTCCACACCAGGCCGTCGGCGAAGGGCGAGGCGGTCTCGGTCCAGGCCTCGCTGACCCGGATCTCGCCACGGGTCACCTCGTCGAGGCGCTGCTCGAGGAGATCGAGCTCGAACTCGTCGGACAGGCAGGTGCGCCAGGTCTCGACCAGCACCGGGAAGTCCTCGTAGCGCGACACCGCCGCGAGGAGCTTCTTCGAGCGCGCCCGGTTCATCCACAGCGGCACCCGCTTGGCGAAGCTCGCCCGCGGCAGCAGCAGCGAGCGCGCGGCGTTCTCGCGAAAGCGGGCGCCGAAGAAACCGGTGGTCTCGAGACGCCGGCGGAGTAGGTCCGCGAGGTCGCCGCGGCGCCCGGGTCCGGTCACCAGACCGAGGACGTCACCGGCCTCGGCCTCCCGCGGCAGGATCAAGTTGATGGCGTAGTCGTCGTGGACGATCTCGAGGGGGTGCGGATGAGCCACCTCCCAGGCCGCCGCCAAGGCGATCGACAGCGGGCGGTTGAGGCGTCCGCCCCACAGCGTGTGGAGCACCACCTGCCGCCGGTCGCCGCCGCCGCCGGGATCGCGGAAGTGCTCGACCACCAGGTGGTGACGGTGGGGCAGGTCGCCGCCGGTGGCCTGGCGCTGGCGGCGCAGCACGTCGGCCAGCTGCGTCGCCGCCGCCGCGGTGAGATGGTGGCTCGACTGGACTTCTTCGAGCCAGCGCGGATCGTCGAGACGGCCGTTGGCGCTCTCGAGGAACTCGCCGACGCGGGTGGCCAGGTGGCCGTCGCGATCGCGCTCCTCGGCCCGCCAGAACGGTGCGAGGCCGGCGGCGCCGGACACCGGGCGAACGGTGACGTCGTTGTGGGTGATGCGCTGGATACGCCAGCTCTGGGCACCGAGGCTGAAGGTGTCGCCGATGGAGCGCTCCCAGACGAACTCCTCGTCGAGCTCGCCGAGCTTGCCGCCGCCGTCTTCGAGCCGCAAGTTGTAGTAGCCGCGATCCGGGATGGTGCCGCCGGAGAGGTAGACCACCCGCGCGATCCCCGGACGGCCGCGCACCGTCCCTGCCACGCGGTCGAGCCGCACCCGCGGGTCGAGGTCGCGGACGCGGCTGTCGGCGTAGCGCCCGGCGAGCATCTCGAGCACCAGGTCGAACTGCCGTCGAGGCAGCCGGTGGTAGGGCTCCGAGGTGCGCAGCACGTCGTACAGACGGTCGACGGGCCAGGTCTCGTGGGCGACCATCGAGGCGATCACCTGGGCGAGGACGTCGAGGGCGTTCGACACCGGTTCGATGGGTTCGAGGTCCTGTTCCAGGACACAGCGGGTGACCACTGCGGCGTCGATGAAGTCGCGACCGTGGAGCGGCACCAGGCGGCCGCAGCTGACCTCGCCGACGCGATGGCCGGCACGCCCGACGCGCTGCACCGCCGACGACACCGACGGCGGCGTCTGGACCAACACGACCGCATCGAGGGCACCAACGTCGATGCCCAGCTCGAGGGAATTGGTGGCGACGATGGCGGGTAGCCGGCCCTGCTTGAGGCGCTCCTCGACGACGGCGCGGATCTCCCTCGACAGCGAGCCGTGATGCGAGTAGGCGAGCTCCGTGGGCTGGTCCTCGTTGAGCATCCGGCTGAGCTTCTCGGTCAGCCGCCGGCTGTTGGCGAAGACCAGCGTCGAGTGATGCCGGCGGATGATCGCGCGGAGATCCCCGACCAGCGCCGGCCAGAAGTCTTCCGACGTGCCCTCGGCACCGGCCAGGGCTTCGGGGAATTGCACCTCGAGGTCGTAGCGCTTGGTCGCCGTCGAGCGCACCAGCGCCATCCGCCGGCGGCGGTAGAGCGGTGCGCCGCCGGTCTCCTCCATCTCCCAGCCGCCGAACCACTCGGCGATACGCTCCAGCGGGCGGACGGTGGCCGACACCCCGACCCGCTGGAAGTCGCCGGCGATCCCCACCAGCCGGTCGACGGCGGTGATCAGGTGCGTGCCGCGCTTGCTGCCGGCGACGGCATGGATCTCGTCGACGATCACC
>JAGQSE010000381.1 GCA_020439725.1 Acidobacteriota bacterium | reverse complement strand
GCCGGCCCGGCAGCTCGATGCGTTCGACGGTGCGCTCGAGGTGGACGTTGTCGAGGCGCTCACCGAGAGCCCTCGGGAGCGGCTCGATGCCACCAAAGCGCGGGTACCAGAAGTGCGAGGTGGCGCCCACCTGGTCGACGTCGGAGGTCAGGGCACCGGCGATGATCCGTTCGACATCAGGGGTCGGCACCCGGCGGCCGATCCAGTTGAAGTCCATCGTGCTCGGCTCGACGGTCCAGATCTTCCGCGCGTAGGGGATCATCAGGTGCTCGGCGATGCCCTCGCCGAAAAAGCCGCGCATCCACTCTTCGTAATTGCTCGGGTTGAACTCGCCGAGGGCCTGCTTCTCCACCGCTCGCACCAGCCCCACCAGACAGTCCTGGACGATCCGCGGCGGCAGACCGTGAAGGTGCGCCTGGAACGGGAACTGGGTGTAGAGGTCGTAGGCGTGGTGGTAGATGTAGGCCCGCCGCTCCTGAGCGTGGAAGTTGTCCCCCAGGAGGTCGCGGATCAGCTCCTCCATCTCGCGGTCGATGGTGAAGAGGATGTGGGGGCCGTAATCGAACTTGTAGCCCCCCACCTCCACGGAACGGGCCAGGCCGCCGACCCGGGATTCGCGCTCGTAGAGCTGCCACTCGTCGTGCCCGGCCTGGAGAAAGGTATAGGCGGCGCCCATTCCGGCCAGACCTCCACCCAGGATGACGTTCTGTCGTTCTCGCATTCGTTCCAACCGTCCTTCGCGGAATGGCAGCGGGGAGTAGGGCGGGTTCTTCGCCCCCAGGGATCAGGCCATTGTCTCCCGAGACCGGCCGCCCGGACAAGGCTACCTCCGACGGCGCACGT
The DNA here is from genome assembly GCA_020439725.1 of Acidobacteriota bacterium. Lineage (GTDB taxonomy): Bacteria > Acidobacteriota > Thermoanaerobaculia > Multivoradales > JAHZIX01 > JAGQSE01. The sequence goes on along the minus strand of JAGQSE010000381.1, from coordinate 5,590 downwards.
CAGGCCATCAACCGGTGGTACTCGGCGGTGGTCTCGGGGAGGGGCTCGACCCCCAGCTCTTCGAGCAGCAGGCGGCACAGGCGATCGTACTGGCGGCGCACCAGGTCGCGGCGTCCCTGGGCGGCGTAGATGCGCAGAATCGCCGTCTGCACGGTCTCTTCGAGGGGATCTTCCACCAGCACCGCGCGATAGGCGTCGAGGCTGGTGGCGAGGTCACCGAGCTCGAAACTCAGGGTGCCGAGCTCGCGCAGCAGACCCAGATAGCCACGGTGCAGGCCTTCGCGCCGTTGCACCACCCACGGATCGTAGAGCCCCTGCAGATAGGGGCCTCGATACAGCCCCCAGGCCGCCTTGAGATGCTCGACCAGCGCCCGCGCATCGCCGGCCCGGCGCCGCTCGGCGGCGGCGGCGAGGTGACCTTCGAACCGTTCGAGGTCGACGTGCCACTCGAGCCCCGGGTCGAGCTGGTAGCTGCCGCCGCGGAACAGGACCGGGCGGAGCTCCGAGCCCTGGCCGCCGCCGAGGTCGCGGCGCAGGTGGCTCAGGGTGGGATGGAAGTTGGCGCGGATCCTCGCCTCGTCCTGGTTGGGGAAGAGAGCTTCGACGAGCTCCTCCTTGCTCGCCCGCCGCTCCGGTGCCGAGGCCAGGAAGGCGAAGAGTCCGAAGGAGCGCTGGAGAGACCAGCTGATCTCCTCGCCGCCGGATCCCTCCGCGGGCTCGGACCGCACCACCCGCGGTGGGCCGAAGAGCTGGACCGAGAAGACCGGCACCTGCTCCCCACGTCTCGGGTAGAGCGCCGGCGACGGTTCGGCCAGCGTCAAGAGCAGCGGTGCCGGCGGCAGGTCGGGGTCCGTGGCGGGCAGCTCGAAGCCGGCGAGCTCGGGACCCGGCTTCCGACGGCTGTGGGCCAGAGCGGGACGCACGGCGTCGGCGCTGGGCTCAAGCCGTGGCTCGAGGGCGAGATCCCGGAGGAAACCCGCCACCGCCGGCAGGCTGGTGACGGCGAGAGGCTCGGCGGTGACGTGGACACCCTCCGCTTCGGCTTCCGCGGCCAAGCGCAGCGGCCGATACCAGCCCGAGGTAGCCTCGCGCCAGGCTTCGGCGTCGGCCGGCTCGAGGCTGTTGCCGGTGACCGCGAGCCACAGCCCGGCGACCTCGCCGGCGGTGAGCAGCCAGGCGCCGGGGCCGAGCACGTCGCCCTCGACGCCTTCCGGCAGCTCATCGACGGCGAGAAGGAGCGGTAGATCGAGCCGCAGCTGGTCGAAGATCTCGGGAGCGATCGCATGGGGAGGCTTGCGGCAACCGAGCCAGCGGTGGCCCGACCGGCGCGCCTCCGCCGCCGCGGCGGCCAAGCCCCGGGACTCGAGCAGGTCTGCCGGTGCCACCTCAAGGAGGTCGGTGGCCGCGAGCTCGCGGAGCAACAACCGTTTGCCTGCCCCGGGCCAACCCCACAGCCAGATCACCGGGCCGTCGAGACCCTCGAGACGACGGCGAAGCCGCGCGACGAAGCTCGACGGCCAGGGGGCAGCGACGCTCAAGGCGCTCGCAGGGCGTCGCGGACCAGCTGCATGTCCTCCCAGGTGGGTCGCTTCAACGCCTCATTCCGCAGCAGCGCCGCCGGATGATAGGTGACGCGTAGCTGGGCTCCGTGGAAGGGATACCACTGGCCCCGCATGCGCCCCAGCGGCAGATCGTTGCCGAGCAGCGTCTGCGCCGCGACACGCCCGAGGGCGACGATCACCTTGGGCGCGACGAGCTCGATCTGGCGTTCGAGATAGCCTCGGCAGGCCGCGACCTCGTCGGGCAGCGGATCCCGGTTGTTGGGCGGCCGGCACTTGACGATGTTGGCGATGTAAACCTCGGCGCGGGTCAGGCCGATGGCTTCGATGATCTTGTTGAGGAGGTTGCCGGCGTTGCCGACGAAGGGCTCGCCCTGCTGGTCCTCGTGATAACCGGGCCCTTCACCGATGAACATCAGGTCCGCCCGCGGATCGCCGGTGCCGAAGACGACGTGCTTGCGCCCTTCGGCGAGGCCGCAACGGGTACAACCGGAGGCCTCCTGGGCCAGCGCCGCGAGGGCCGCGATGGCCTCGCGATCGCCTCCGGCCGATGGCGCACCTTGCGGCGCGGCTGGGTGGTCTTCCGGAGCCTTGGAAGAATCGGCCGCGGCCACCGCCATCGGGGCTTCGCGATCCCTCAGATAGAGGTCACCGTAGCCGATCTCGCCCAGGTAGGAGAGCAAGGGCGCGATCGCACCGGGATCAGCGGCCGACGGATCGCGGCTCACGATCGCTCACCTCGTCCCCGGGCGCCGGCCGCGGCCCCAAGCGCTCCGCGAGCAGCTCGACCAAGGCTTCCGCCACCTCGTCCTTGGGCCGGCGGGACAGGAAGACCGGCGGCCCCTCACGGCGGTAGACGGTGACCTCGTTGTCGTCGTGGTTGAAGCCGATGTCGCCCCGCGACACGTCGTTGGCGACGATCCAGTGGGCGTCCTTGCGCTCGAGCTTGCCCCGCGCCTCGCGCTCGGGATCCCCGGTTTCGGCGGCGAAGCCGACCCGGACCGCCTGCGGCGCCACCTTCGACAGCCCCGCGAGGATGTCGGGGTTCCTCTCGAGATGGATCTCGGGGATGCCATCGCCCTTCTTGATCTTCGACGCCGCCGGGTGGGCAGGCCGGAAGTCCGCCACCGCCGCGGTCATGACGACCGCGTCGGCGCTGGGCGCCAGGCGGGCCACGGCGGCCTCCATCTCGCGGGCGGTGACCACGTCGTGGCGTTCGACCCCGGGCGGTGTCGCCAGCTGGACCGGTCCGGCGACGAGCTCGGTGCGAGCTCCCTGCCGGGCGGCGGCGGCGGCGATGGCGAAGCCCATCTTGCCGCTCGAACGGTTACCCAGGAAACGTACCGGGTCCACGGGTTCGAAGGTGGGGCCGGCGGTGACCAAGATGCGGCGGCCGGCCAACGCTCCCGACGGCTCGGAAGCCGCCGACAGCAGCGCCAGGGCGGCGTCGATCTCGGCGACGATGGCCTCGGGGTCGGCGAGCCGTCCCATGCCGGTCTCACCGGAGGCGAGAGGGCCTTCGACCGGACCCACCAACCGCGCGCTCCGCGCCTCGAGGGCCGCGACGTTGGCGCGCACCGCCGGATGGCGCCACATGTCGGCGTGCATCGCCGGCGCCAGCACCAGCGGCCCGGTGAAGGCCAGCGCGGTGGTGGTCAAGAAGTCGTCCGCCAGCCCCTGGGCCAACCGGCCGAGGGTGTGAGCGGTGGCCGGGGCGACGCACAGGACGTCGGCCCAGACGGCGGCGGTGATGTGCAGCTCCTCGCCGCTGCCGTTGGCCTCGAGGTACTCCTCGCGATAGACCGGATGACCGCTCAGGACTTCGAGAGTGAGCGGCGTGACGAAGGCCTCGGCACCGCGCGTCAGCGCACAGCGCACCTCGCAGCCGCGGGCGACGAGCTGGCGGACGATGAGCGCGCTCTTGAAGGCGGCGATGCCCCCGGTGACCCCGAGGAGCACACGGCGGTGGGTCTTCATGGCATCGGCGGTTCGAGGCCGGCGGGGCTCAGTTGACCTCGTCTCCGGCTTCCTCGACGGCGGCCTCGGAGGCGTCGGCGGCTTCCACGACTTCCTCTTCGGCAGGGCTACCCAGCTCCCAGGCCACCAGGTCGCTCGACACCTCGCGCATGGCGATGCGGCTCGGCTTGTCGTGGCCCGGATCCACCTTGGGCGGCGCGCCGCGCATGATCTGCTCGGCGCGGGCCGAGGCGACGAGGATGTAGCGGAACTTGCTTTCGATCTTCTCGGGAATACGGGTCATGAAGAGGAGCTCCTGTGATGATCCGGCGTCGGAGCCGGCGGGCTAGGGTCGGGATGCGTTCGGGGGAAACTCGCGGAGAATCGCCTCGACGGGGCCGCGCATGCGTTCCAGGCGGTGGCGTTTCTCCAGGATGATGGCGGCGACGGCCTGTGCCGCACGCTCCGCATCCAGGTTGATGATAACATAGTCGTATTGCTCGTAACATCTGATTTCTGAAGCAGATACGCCGAGGCGCCGGGTGATGGCCTCGGGCGCGTCGCTGTCCCGACCGCGCAACCGGCGCTCGAGCTCCGCATAGCTCGGCGGCACGATCAAGATGCCGTGGGCGCCGGGAGCCCTCTCGACCACCTGGCGCGCGCCCTGGACGTCGATCTCGAGCAGGACGTCGGCGCCGCGGCGGAGCCGCGAATCGACTTCTTCCCGCGAGGTGCCGTAGCGGTTGCCATAGACCTCGGCCCACTCGAGGAAGGCGTCCTCGCGAACCATGGTGTCGAAGGTCTCGGCGCCGACGAAATAGTAGTCGGCACCGTCCGCCTCCCCATCGCGGGGCGCGCGGGTGGTGTGGCTGATCGAGAACTCGAGACTGCCCTCGGGCAGCCAACCACCGGCCAGCAGCCGCCGGATGACCGTCGTCTTGCCGGTGCCCGAGGGCGCCGAGACGATGAACAGCTCCCCCGCCGCCCGAGTGCCGTCACTCGACATTCTGCACCTGCTCGCGGAGCTGCTCGCACACGCTCTTGCCCTCGAGGACGGTGCGAATCATCTCGGTGTGACGGCATTTCGATCCCAGCGTGTTGAGCTCGCGCAGGATCTCCTGGGTGAGGAAGTCGAGCCGCTTGCCGAGACTCCCCGTCCCCGCCATCAGCTCACGGAAATGCTCGAGGTGCGACACCAGGCGGTCGAGCTCCTCGCGGACGTCGGAACGGTCGACCAGCACCGCCACCTCCTGCTCGAGACGCAGCGGGTCGAGGGTCGCATTGCCGAGCAGCGCGTCGAGGCGCTGCCGGAGTGAGGCACGGATCTCCTCAACGGCGGTCTCGCGCTGGGCTTCGAGGGCCGCGGCGAGCTCACCGAGGCGGTCGAGGAGACCGCCGATGACGGCCTCGAGCTGGCCCCCCTCGGTCTTGCGCGCAGTGACCATCTGCCCGAGGGCTTCTTCCGCCACCGCCAGGAGCAGCGCCTCCCCCGCCTCGTCCCAGGGCTCGGCGCGTGGCTCGACGCGAAAGACCTCGGGCAGCCGCATCAGGTCCCCGGGTTGCAGCTCACCTCCCAGGAGGCCTTCTTGCGCCAGCCCGTGGAGCGCCGCGTGCACCGCGTGGAGCGTCGGCCGGTCGACGGTGACCTGGACCTGGCGAGCTCCCAGCGAACGCACCTCGACGCTGGCCTCGACCCGCCCGCGGAAGAGCTCCTGATCGAAGACGCGTCGCAACACGGGCTCGCTCCCCACCTGGGCCTCGTCGAGACGGATCCGCATGTCGAGAAAGCGGTTGTTGACCCCGCGCAGCGCGACGGTCACCGCCCAGCCACCGGCCTGTCCCGTCGCCTGGCCGTAGCCGGTCATGCTGCGCACGGTGTTCTCCTCTGTCCACGGAACCGACGGCGCCGGGTCGTCTGGTGTCTTTTCGTGCTCATGCCTGGAACTGGAGGTCGTAGAGGCGCCGGTAGGTGCCGTTCCTAGCCAAGAGCTCCTCGTGGGAGCCCTGCTCCTCGATGCGGCCGTCGCTCATGACGACGATGCGGTCGGCCTTGATGACGGTCGACAGCCGGTGGG
>JAGQSE010000380.1:332-8168 GCA_020439725.1 Acidobacteriota bacterium | reverse complement strand
CGCTTCCGGTTGGGGGCCGCCTGAATGCCCCGCCCGCACGAGCCTCGCCTGCTGATCTTGAGCCAGTACTTCCCGCCGGAGATGGGAGCGCCGCAGGTGCGGCTGTCGGAGCTCGGGGAGCGTCTCCTCGACCGCGGCTGGGCCGTCGAGGTGCTCACCGCCCTCCCCAACTACCCCACCGGCCGGGTCTTCCCGGGCTACGCGAAGCTACGGCCGGTGGTCGAGGAGGTCGGCCGCCTGCGCACCGTCCGGGTACCGCTGTGGCCGTCGAAGACGGGGTTCGCCAAGCGGCTGGTGTCGTACTTCACCTTCGCCGGCGCCGCGGCGCTGTGGGGCCCGGGGCGCTGCCGGACTCCGGACCTCCTGTGGGTCGAGTCGCCCCCGCTCTTCATCGGCTACGCCGCGCGCCATCTCTCGTGGCGCTGGCGGCGGCCCTATGTCTTGAACGTCAGCGACCTGTGGCCCGAGTCGGCGATCCGCATGGGCATCGTCCGAGAGGGCTTCCTGACCCGTCGCGCCCAGGACCTCGAGCGCTCGCTCTACGAGCACGCCGCCGGGGTCACCGGCCAGTCGCGGGAGATCGTCGAGGCGGTGGCCCGGACCAGCCCGGGCACACCGACCCGGTTGATCACCAACGGCGTCGACCCGCGGCGCTTCGGCCCCGAGCACGCCGACGACGAAGCCCGTGCCCTGCTCGGGGCCGGCGGCGGGCGACCCGGTCCGGTCTTCCTCTACGCCGGTCTGCTGGGCTGGGCCCAGGGCCTCGATCAAGTCCTCGACCTGGCCAAGACGCTGCCGCCGGAAGTCCCCGGCCGCTTCGTGCTGGTGGGCGACGGACCCGAACGTGAACGCCTCCTGGCACGGCTCGAGACCGAGGGGATCGATCGCGTGACGATCCTGCCAGCGCAGCCCCGCGAGCGGATTCCCGCGCTCCTGGGGGCCGCCGACGCGGCGATCATCACCCTCGGCATGGCGATCCCCGGGGCGGTGCCGAGCAAGATCTACGAGGCCATGGCGTCGGCGCTGCCCATCCTGCTGGTGGCCGGTGGCGAGCCGGCGCGGCGGGTCGAGGACGCCGGCGCCGGGCTGGCGGTACCCGCGGGCGATGCGGATGCGCTGCGCGACGCCTTCCTGCGGCTCGCCGAGAACCCCGATCTCCGCGCCGAGCTCGGGGCCGCCGCCCGCCGCACCGCCGAGACGACCTACGATCGCGACGTCATCGCCGACCAGCTCCACGACTTCCTGTCGGGCCTCCTCGAGACCCGGTCGGGCCGCCGCGGCAGCGCCCCTGAGCGCCGGCTCCGACCCCACGATCCACCGTCATGAGACCCTCGACCCGCTCCGACCGCCTGCGTCTCGCAGCCCTCGTCGCGGCGCTGGCCGTCACCCTCCTCGCCGCCGACCTCGTCGTCGCCTGGCGGGTGCGGGGCGAGGAGACCGCGGAGACGGGCTTCGAGCACGGCGAGGAGGTCCGGGTCCTGCCCCGGGAACCCGCCGACCTGCCACCACCGGAGCCGCGACCGTCGCTCCTGCTCCTGGGAAACTCGCACACCTACGCCCTCCCCGGTCTCGCGAAGGGAGAGCCCCTCCGGCCCGACGCCGGCGCCACCGTGATCGACGACCTGGCCTCCGGCGTCAAAGACCTCTTCCCCACGAGCGACGCCGTCTTCGACCGTCTCTCCTACCCCAACTTCTTGCCCTTCGAGATGCTGACCCGCTACGCCCAGCTCTCCTTCGCCGGCTACCGGCCGCGCGTGGTGGTGCTCGGGATCACCTGGCGAAACGTCGCCCGGGACCGCCAGCTGCGGCATCAGGTGCATCTGACCTACGAGATCCCGGGCTTGACCGAGCAGCTCTTGGGGCGCCTCGAGAGACCGGACCTGGGCGCTGATCCCCGGGTCCTCGCCGCCGCCCGCGCCGAGGAGCGGCAGGTCGAGGAGGATCGCCGACGCGACCGCCAGCGGAGCTCCGCGGATCGCTTCGAGGCCCGTCTCGACGACACCCTCGGCCGGCGGGTGGCACTGATCGGCGACAGCGCCGAGGTGCGCGCCCGCGTCTACCGCGAGCTGGCCTATGCCATCGACACCTGGCTGGTCCCCGAGCAAGACCGCGGGTATTCCTACGACCTCATCGAGGACGACCTGGAGCTCAACGTCGCCAGTCTCGAGGTGCTCTTCCGCTGGCTCGCCGAGGACGGTGCGAAGGTCATCGTGTACCGCGCGCCGGAGCGCTCGGACCTGGCGCCGCTCCTCGATCCGCGGCGCGAGGACGAGGTCCTGGGCGGGCTCGAGACCTACGCCCGAAGCCTCGGCTTCGTCACCGTCGACGCCCGAGACGCGGTCCCCGCCGAGCTCTGGGGGTGGGAGCGGGACACGCCGGACCGCTCCCACTTCACCGAACCAGGGCACCTGCTCCTCGCCCGGCGTCTGCTCGCCGCCGGCAGCGAGCACGGGGTGTGGGCCGCCCTCGGCGACCCGGAGAGCCATGCGCTTCAATAGCCTCACCTACTGGCTCTTCCTCGCCCTCGTGGTGGTGGTGCTGTGGCTCTTGCCCGGTCGGCGCAGCCGGCGGGGCTGGCTGCTCGCCGCCTCCTATGTCTTCTACGCCTCGTGGCACTGGCCCTACCTGCTCCTCCTGGTCTCCGCGGTGACCTTCAACCACCTCGGAGCGCGCTGGATCGTGGCGGCCGAGGACCGTCGCCGGCGCGGCGCCTTCGTCCTCGCCGGCGACGTCCTGCTCCTCGCCCTGTTCAAATACCTCGACTGGCTCATCGAGAGTGCCGACGCGGTGGGCGGGCTCCTGGGACTGCCCGCGGTCGAGCCCCTCGGCTGGGTGTTGCCCCTGGGGATCTCGTTTTATCTCTTCCAGGCCATGAGCTATGTCATCGACCTGGTGCGGAAGCGCGAGACGCTCCACCCCTTCTGGGACTTCCAGCTGTACATCGCCTTCTTCCCCCAGCTCATCGCCGGCCCGATCATGCGCGCCAAGGAGCTCTTGCCCCAGCTCGAGAGCTCGTGGCGGGTCGGCGCCGAGGACCTGCGCCTCGGGCTCCGCTGGGTGATCAGCGGGCTGTTCGTCAAGATCGTGCTGGCGGACGGTCTCGCACCCCAGGTCGATCACGCCTTCGCCCGGACGCCGCAGGCCCTGGGCAGCTTCGACGTCGCGGTGATGGCGGTGGCCTTCGGGCTCCAGGTCTATTTCGACTTCTCCGCCTACAGCCGCATCGCCCTGGGCTCGGCGCGGCTCTGCGGCCTCAAGCTGGTCGAGAACTTCGACTTTCCCTACAGCGCGCGGACCCCGACCGACTTCTGGGCGCGCTGGCACATGTCGTTGTCGCGCTGGATCCGCGACTACCTCTTCTTTCCGCTGGCCAGCGGCCGGCCGGGGCTCGCGGGGCTGTGCTGGGCGGCGCTGGTCTCGATGACCCTGTGCGGCCTGTGGCACGGCGCCGGCTGGACCTTCGTTCTCTGGGGCCTCTACCACGGCCTGCTCATCGCCGGATACCACCTCTTCACCTTCCACCGCCGACGGCCCGTGCGCCGCGGTGCCGCCGTCGAGACCGATGGTTGGACGAGGCTCCGGAGACAGGCTGGTGGCGTCCTCGCCACGCTCGCGACCTTCTCGCTGGTCTCCCTCGGCTGGCTGCTCTTCCGCTCGAGCGACCTGGACCAGGCCTTCGGCTTGCTGGGCCGCGTCCTGACGCCCTGGCTCCACACCCACCGGGCGCTTCCGGGGACCTTCTATCTGCACACGGCGCTCCTCCTCGGTGCGGTGTGGCTGGCGCCCCGGGTCAAACGCTGGCTCGACCGGCTGCTGGAGGACCGAAGCACCGAACGCTCTCCGCTGCGCGTCTGGGGTCTCGGCCTTGCCGAAGGCACCGTCCTCGGGCTCCTCATGGTGCTTTGCCTGGTCTACTTGCGGGGTCAAACGACCTTCATCTACTTTCAGTTTTGACGCCCCGCGAAGACCACCGTAAGAAGCACAGTGAGAAGCATCGTCCACCAGGTCCTCGACCACGCGCACCGCCACGGTGATCGGCTGTGCGTGCGCACGGTGTCGCGACGGTGCGAGGAGCGCGCCTTGAGCTTTGCCGACGTCGCCGCGGCGGCGCGGCGGGCGGCGAGCGCCTGGAAGGCCCGTGGAGTGGGGCGCGGCGACCTGGTGGTGCTCGTCGGCACCCATCACCCGGATCTCTACGCCTGCTGGCTGGGAGCTGTCTGGCTCGGCGCGGTGCCGACGATCCTCGCGGAGCCCAGCGTACGCATCGACCCCGAGCGCTACCGCCGGCGGCTGGCGGCGTTGCTCGAGAGGAATGACGCGCGGCATCTGGCCCTCGATCCCCAGTTCTCGGGCGAGGCACCGTGGCCCGCCGGGGTGGGCCGATCGAGCTACGAGGAGATCGCCGCCGGCAGCCCCGGCACGGTGGTCGGCGAGCCGCCCGAGGTCGATCCCGGTGACCTGCTGCTGCTCCAGCACTCGTCGGGAACGACGGGGCTGCAAAAGGGCGTGATGCTCTCCCACGGCGCGGTGGCCGCCCACGCCGAGGACTATGCCGCGGCCCTCGGCCTCACGGACGACGACGTGGTGGTCAGCTGGTTGCCGCTCTACCACGACATGGGCTTCATCGCCTGCTTCCTCCTGCCCCTCGCTCGCGGCGTGCCGGTCGTCTGGCTGTCGCCCTTCGAGTGGGTGGCGAACCCCGCCCTCCTCCTCGAGGCTGCCAGCGCGGAACGCGCCACCCTCGCCTGGCTGCCCAACTTCGCCTATCCCTTCCTCGCCCAGAGGGTGCGGGAGCTCGCCGACGATGTCGACCTGTCGTCGCTGCGCGCGGTGATCAACTGCTCGGAACCGGTGACCGGCGAAGCCTTCGACCCCTTCGCCAAGCGCTTCACCCGTCACGGGCTGCGACCCGAAGCCCTCCACACCTGCTACGCCATGGCGGAGAACGTCTTTGCGGTCACCACCTCGTCGCCCGACGCGCCGCCGCACCGCCTCGCCGTCGATCGCGAGACCTGGTTCCACCAGCACCAGGCCGTCGAGACACCGGAGGGATCGACGGATGCGGTCCACCTGCTGAGCAGCGGGCTGCCCCTGCCCCGGTGCCGGGTGCGGATCGCGCGACCCGACGGCACGGAAGCCGAGCGCGGCGAGGTCGGTCGCGTTCTGATCCGCTCGCCCTTCCTGTTCGACGGCTACTTTCGGCGACCGGACCTGGACGAGGGTCTCTTCGACGGCGACGGCTTCTACGACACCGGTGACCTGGGCTTCGTCGATCGCACCGGTCACCTCTACGTCACCGGCCGTGCCAAGGACCTGATCATCGTCGGTGGACGCAACGTCTATCCCCAGGACGTCGAAGCGGTGGTGGCGGAGGTCGAGGGTGTCGTCCCGGGACGGGTCGTCTGCTTTGGCGTCGCCGTCGAGGCCCTCGGCACCGAGGGTCTGGTGGTTCTCGCGGAGAGCGAGACGCCCGAGGAAGAGTGGCGGCGGCTGGCGCGGCGGATCCGTGGCGCGGTACCCGCGCAGCTCGACCTGGACCTCGTCGACGTGCGGATCGCTCCCCGCGGCAGCCTCAGCAAGTCGACCAGCGGCAAGCTGGCGCGGGCCGGCAACCGCGACGCGTACCTGGCCGGGCGCTTCGGCGCGCCCACGGCGGGCATCGCCCTCGAGTGACCTCGAAGGGCGGCCACCGTCGCATCGGCGCCCGGCAACGGCTATCCTCGACGGCAAACCGGCCGTCTCGATGGCCAGCACACGGGAAAACCCCGAGGAGAATCCCATGGAGGTCGCCGCGAGCTCGTTGCTCGAAGCCATCCGCGAGTTCCTCGAAGCCGAGCAGGGCGTCGAGCCCGAGGAGGTGCAGCTCGACACGCAGCTCTTCCAGGAGGGCTTCATCGACAGCTTCGCCGTCGTCCGGCTGATCGCGGCCCTCGAGAGCGGTCTGGGGCTCGATCTGCCGACGGGTGCGCTGATCCCCGAGGATTTCGCCTCGGTGGAGATCCTGCGGCGGCGGCTGGCGGAGCTGTGACCCGAGCCCCCGAGAGCGATCCCGAGCTCGAGCGCATCCGCACCGAGTACGAGCGCCGCCGGCGTGAGATACCGGAGGACTTCTACGCCCTCCACAAGCGCGCCAACCTCTTCCTGCGCCACGGCCAGGAGAGGGCGCTGCGTGACGGTCTCGACCGGGCGGGATGGTTGCCGCTGGGCGAGCGACGGGTGCTCGAGGTGGGTTGCGGCGAGGGGGCGTGGCTGGGGATCTTCGAGCGCCTGGGAGCCGTCCCGGAGGCCCTGGCGGGGATCGAGCTCGACCCCGAGCGTGCCGCCGTCTGTCGCCAGAAGCACCCCGCGGCGACGATCGAGGTCGGCGACGCCGGTCAGCTGCCGTGGCCCGACGCCAGCTTCGACCTGGTCTTCCAGAGCACCCTTTTCACCTCGATCCTCGACGCCGGGACCCGGCAGCGGGTGGCGGCGGAGATGCTCCGGGTGCTCCGTCCCGGTGGGCTCCTCGTCTGGTATGACTTCGCCTTCGACAACCCGCGGAACCCCAACGTCCGGGGCGTCGGTGCCGGCGAGCTCCGGCGGCTCTTCCCCGGTTGCTCGTGGACCCTCCGCCGGGTGACCCTGGCGCCGCCCCTTGCCCGCCGGCTGGTGCCGCGCTCGTGGACGCTGGCGACGCTTCTCGAAGGGCTGCGGCTGTTCAACACCCACACCCTGGCGACGGCCTGGCGGCCTCGGTGAGGATCGCCGACGCGCGAGCCCTGCGCGAGCTGGTCGCAGCCTGCGGGCTCGGCCCAGTGCCGGTGACGGTGCCAGTGCCAGGGCCGGTGCCGGTGCCGGTGCCGGTGGTCACACGCGAGCTCGCCACGCTCGCCGACACCGAAGGCGTGGCACCACTCCTGGGCGCCCGGCTCGCCGCGGGGGAGCTCGAGGCCGACGACGCGATCCGCGGACCCCTGGTGGAAAGTCACCGCCGCACCGCCCTCGCCAACACCGCCCTCGCCCTCGGCACCGAGGCGCTGACCCGGCCGCTCAGGGGTGCCGGCATCCCGGTGCTGCTGCTCAAAGGCGCGGCGCTGCTGCGCACGGTCTATGGCGACCCGGGGCGGCGGAGCATGGGCGACGTCGACCTCCTGGTGCCCCCCGAACGCTGGCGCGAAGCCCTCCAAGTGGTCCGGAGCACCGGCGCCGAGGCCTACGACGCTCCGGGGCGCGCGGTGACGCTGGAGCATTTCCACGAGCTTCACCTGCGGCTCCCCGCCGGTGGCGTCGTCGATCTGCATCGTGGGCTCGTACCGCATCCGCTCTTCGCCGTCGACCACGACGAGCTCCTCGCCACCGCCCGCGAGGAGGGTGACGGCCTGCTGGTGCCGGCGCCGAACGCCCTCTTCTTGAGTCTGGCGCTCCACGCCGCCAAGGACGGGTTCTTCCTGCCGCTCCGTGCGGTGATCGACGGCCTCGCCCTGCTCGCCGGCGGTCGCGTCGAGGCCGAGGCCGCGGCCGACCTCGCCCGCCGCTGGCAGGCGCGCCGCGCCACCGCCCGCTACCTCGGGATCCTCGGCCGCCTCGGTACACTACCCGCGGGTTGGGCCGCGCTCGGCCGCGAGCTGGCGCCGCGACTGCCACCGGCGCCCGGTGCCTACGGTCTCGAACGGCCCGTCGACCCCATGGCCCTCGGTCACCGGTTACGCTGCCGGTGGCGTTGTGCCCGGCTCCAGGACGGGCCGCTCCGGCCGCTGACCTACAACGCTCTGTGGCTGCAGCGCTTCGCCCGAGATCTGCTAAAAAGTCCTGGCAATCGGAGAGCCTCGAAGCGGAGGGGAGACGAGTCTTGAGCCA
>JAGQSE010000380.1:0-223 GCA_020439725.1 Acidobacteriota bacterium | reverse complement strand
ATGTCGCAGGTGTTCTTCGACGAGCTCGGCATGCCCGAGCCCGACATCCATCTCGAGATCGGCTCGGACAGCCATGCGCGCCAGACCGCGCGGACGATGATCGCCTTCGAGGAAGTGGTCCTCGAGCACCGGCCCCGCTGGGTGGTGGTATCGGGGGACGTCAACTCGACCCTCGCCGCCGGCCTGGTGGCCGCCAAACTCGAAGTCCCCGTGGCTCATGTCT
>JAGQSE010000379.1:5142-8583 GCA_020439725.1 Acidobacteriota bacterium | reverse complement strand
ACCACCGCCGGTCGCCGCCGGCGGACGGCCCAGGCCGTGGTCAGGAGGAGGATGCCCGCGATCAGGAGATACAGGGCCTGCAACCAGCTCTGCAGGGAGATGGCGGCAATCGTGTGAAGGGCGTCGGGGGAGTCGGCCACCCGCACGCGGTAGCCTGCCAGGAAGGGCGCCCGGAGCAGCCAGATGCCCGCGGCTGCGGCGACGAAGACGACGCTCGCGATGAGGACCCCGGCTCGCCACCAGCGCCGGGGGCTCGCCGTGATCTCCTGGAGACCCCACCCGGCGAGGAGCGGTAGCGCGATGGCGAGCCAGAAGAGGAACTTCTCGGGGAAGCGAAAAATGCCCAGTGTCAGGGTGTCGAGGATCCAGGGGACCTGACCGCCTCCCCAGGCGACGAGCAGCGAGGCACCGGCCAGCGCCCACCATCCCTTGCGGCGCGCGGCGAACGCCAGGGCCAAGGCGACGATGCCGAAGTGGATCGACATGAAGAACGGCAGACGGGCCGCATAGCCGGCGTGCCAGACCCCGAAGGCACCGCGGTAGCCGGGCCAGCCGAAGGGCAGTGGCAGCACGAGCTCGATGAGCCGCGGCAGTATCAGGTAGTAGGAAGCGACCTGGGTCTGGATGTTGCCGTGGCCCCCACGGAAGCTGAAGCCATAGATCCGGGCGGTGGCTACGATCTGCGGTAACGCGATCAGCAGACCGACGAAGCCGATTGCGAAGGCTCCCGAGAACGCCCGGCGCCAGCCGTGGCGCGGCACGGACGCGACGAGCATCGGTACGAGCCCCAAGGCCGCGGTGATGGGCTCGCCGCCGAGCAGCGCCATGCCACAGGCGATGCCCCCCAGGCAGATGCCGCGGCGTCCGCCTACCACCGCGCCGGCGATGACCAGCGGCCACCAGGCGGCGACTGTGAGCAAGTTGTAGAAGCTCAGCGTCGAGAGCAGCCAGCCGCAGCCGGCGTAGGTCAGCCCGGCGATGAGGCTGGCGGCCGGAGATTGCCCCAAGGTGCGCGCCAGCGTTGCCATGGCCACCAGGGCCAGCAGCCAATGGAGCACGAAGTGGAGGTTGAAGGCGCTCCAGAAGGGCAGCACCAGGTGAAGCAGGTTGTCGGGGTAGAAGGGCAGGATGCCCGGGTTGCCGCGGAAAACCTGCCCCAGACCCCAGTCCGGGTTGAACGCGGGGATGCGCCCCTGGCGGAGTTGCTCCGCGCCAAAGACCTTTTGGGGCAGGTGGTTCGAGAAGATGTCGCGGATGAAGAAGGTGCGCTGCCCCAGCGCCAGGGGCAGCGAGACCATCAGCCACAGGAGCAACGCGGCCGCGCCGACCCAGCGCCAGCCGCGACCCTCCGCGGGTATGGCGCGAGCCTCTTCGCCCAGCGTCGGGTCGGCGCTCTCGTCGTGTTCCTTCACCCTGGCATTCTCTCCGGACCCCCGTACAATACTCGCCATGTGGTGGCCCCTGCTCAAGACCCTGCGGCCGACTCAGTGGTCCAAGAACCTCTTCGTCCTGGCACCGCTGGTCTTCGGTGGGCTGCTCTTCAACCCCGACGCGGTGGCGCGGGGGCTTCTCGCCCTGGCGGTCTTCTGCGCCGCTGCCAGCACCGTGTACCTGTTCAACGACCTGCGAGACCGCGAGGCAGACCGGGAGCATCCGCTCAAGCGCCATCGCCCCCTCGCCGCCGGCACCCTGTCACCGTCGGTGGCGGTGGCCGCGGCCCTGGTGCTCGCGGCCGCGACCATCGCCGGCTCCCTGTGGCTGGGCGCCACCTTCACATCGATCATCGCGGTGTACCTGATCCTCAACACCGGTTACAGCCTGGGTCTCAAGCACGTCGTCATCCTCGACGTGCTCATCGTCAGCCTGGGGTTCGTCCTGCGGGTCCTGGCCGGCGCGGCGGCGGTCGACGTGGTGGTCTCGCGCTGGCTGACGCTGTGCACGATCTTCGTCGCCCTCTTCCTGGTGTTGTCAAAGCGGCGGCACGAGGTGGTCCTTTTGGCCGACGACGCCTCGCGCCAGCGCGAGGTCCTCGAGCACTACAGCGCACCTTTCCTCGACCAGATGATCAACGTCGTCACCGCCTCGACGGTGGTGTGTTACGCGCTGTACGCGGTGGCCCCCGAGACGGTCGACAAGTACGAGTCCGACTATCTGGTCTACACGCTCCCGATGGTGCTGTTCGGGATCTTTCGCTATCTCTTTTTAATCTACCAGAGCACCCATCACCGCAATCCCACCGAGACCATGCTCGGCGACGTCCCCTTCCTGGTCAACCTGGCGGTCTGGGGCCTGGCGGTGACCTGGATCATTTACGGGCTGTGAGCCGGCCCGAGCGACCGCCGAGCAGCGGTCTTCGCCCCCGATGAGCCAGAGCTCGGTCCGGTTGGCGGCGGTCTTCTTCGGCTACGGTGCGGTCTTCCTCGCCGCGGCGGGTTGGCTCGGCGGTTGGGGCTGGCTGCTGGCGTGGGCCACTATCGCCTGGTGGTGGCTTGCCCTCGCCTTTCTGCTGCGTCGCCCGACGCTCCTGGGAAAGCGCCCTGACGGTCGACAGCACCCCATGGCGGTGGTCCTGTTGTTGCCATACCTGGTCTTCGTCCTGGGCTTCTTCCACCTCAAACGCTGGTGGCGCCGCCGCGAGCCGGCGAGCCAGCAGGTGGCCCCGGGTCTCTATCTCGGACGCCGGCCCCTGGCCTCCGAGATCCCCGCGGAGGTCCGCCGCGTCGTCGACCTGTCGGCGGAGCTTCCCGCGCCACGGGGGCTCGGCGATCGGGCCTACCGGTGTCTCCCGGTCCTCAACCGCTACGCTCCGGAGCCCGCGCTGCTGGCACCGGTGGTGGCGGAGGTGGCGGCGGAGCAGGCGCCGGTGTTGATTCACTGCATCGCCGGCAAGGGACGCTCCGCGATGCTCGCCGCGGCAGTCCTGCTGGTGCGCGGCGCAGCGGGAACCGTCGACGAGGCCGAGGCGATCCTCCGCCGGGGTCGCCCCGGAGTCCACCTGCACCCCGCCCAGCGGGAGGCAGTCAGGGCGGCGGTGGCGAAGCTGGGGGTGGCGTCTTCAGGCGGGTCTCGTCGAGACGGCGCAGGCTCTTGAAACCGGCGATGGTGCGATGGACCGCCGTGGCGGTGCTGAGCACCGCCAGGATCGCCACGGCGGTGCCGAAGAGGGCGTGGTGGCCGCGCCAAGAGACCGGGAGCAGGATGTCCGCGCTGGAGTCGAAGATCGCTCCCGAACAGAAGAGCACGACCCGCTCCGGTCGCTGCATCAGCCCGACTTTGAGCTCGACCGCCAGCGACTCCGCCTTGGCCCGGGTATAGGAGATGACGCCGCCGGAGCCCAGCGCCAGCAGGCTCGCCACGAGCATCGGCACCGAGTCGCGGAAGAGCACCGCGGCGCCGCTCAGGAAGGCGATGTCGCTATAGCGATCGAGGGTCGAATCGAGG
>JAGQSE010000379.1:0-5025 GCA_020439725.1 Acidobacteriota bacterium | reverse complement strand
CCGACCGAGATCGCGAGACACGCCAGGGTCAGCGTGTTCGGGTGGATGTGCGCCTTCTTGAGCAGCCGGAACAGCGGGGCCATCGCCCAGACGAAGGCCTGGCGGGGAGTCTGGCCGAGGAAGAGCGACTCGCCGCGCCGCCTCATCTCCGCGTCCTCGGGCGCCGGCCGGCGAAGGGCACGGAGAGCGAAGTAGGCGACGAAGCGCAGTCCGAAGACCAACGCCGGCACACCGACGACGAGGAGGGCGGCGATCTCGAGACCTCGGGCCGGGCTCAAGGCCGTCCCTCGATCCGGAACCCGGGCCGGTTCAACCGAGGGCGTGGAAGAGGTAGTTGATGTAAGAGTTGATCCACTGCTTGATGACCACCCAGTAGAGTCGACTGTCCATCTTCCCGCCGCGTCCCTCGAGGGGCTTCCACTTGTCACCCGGTCGCCGGACCAGGGGCAGCTCGAGGGAACGGGCGACTACCGGGGGGGGCTCGCCGAAGACCTTCTCGCACGGGCGATTGTACAGATATTCATGGGATAGCTGAGTACCGCCGTGGGACTGGAAGGAGAGGCTCGGGAAGAAGTGCCAGACGAAGATCGGGATGTCGTCCCAGCCATCGTCCCAGGACCACATGGGCTTGGGACGCGACCAGCCGTTGATGTCGTAGTCGCGGCCCGCGATGAAGCGGCCGATCTGTCGCGGCCGGCCGTCGGGGTAGGTGCCCAGGGGAATGACCTCCTCGAACATCCCGGGCCCTTCCCCCTTGTCGCCGAAGGGGCCGAGCGCAACCTGGTACCACGCGTCGAAGTTGTCGATCTCGTAGGTACCGTCGACCTGCACCGAGTGATCGGCCTTGATCTTGACCACCGGCCGATCGCCCCGATAGCGGAGGATCTTGACGTTCTTCTCAAGGTCGCCGCGGTCGACCAGCTGCGCCAGGCGCACTCCGTGGCCCTGGGGCTGGGCGTAGAGGATGACGTGAGTCCCGTTCTCGAGGTGGATCTTGCCGTGCACCGGCTCCGTGCCGTTCGAGCGATCCGTCTCGTTGAACAGCAGAAAGCGGTTGTGGAACCAGGTCTCGACCTCGACGACCCTGAGACTCTTCTTGTCGACCCGGATGTGGAAGCCCTCGTTGTCGTTGTCGTGGTAGGTCCAGCGCGAGATCCGTTCGCGGATCGGGTGGTCGTAGTCCTTGACGTGGTAGAGCGAGTAGGTGAGGTAGAAGGAATCGGTGGTCTCTGCGGTGAGCTCGCCGTAAACCCCGGCGACGTGGGGCCGGAAGGCCGGTTCGTCGACCACGTTGTCCCGCGGGTCGTCGTTGCCGTCGAAGTCGATCAAGAGCGGTATGTCCCACTCGGGATGGTTCGCCACCTTCTGGTAGATCACTGGCGAGTAGAGCTCGACCAGGAAGCGCCGGAATTCCTCGGTCTGCCCCGGCTGGACGGGCTCGGGCGTGTACGAAGGTGGTCCCGGGACCTCGAAGTCGCCGCTCGCGCCCGCGGCCCAGTCGGATTGCAGCCGGTAGTCCGCCTGTTCCCCCAGGACCGCCTCGTTGAGCGAAATCAGGACCTCGCCGGTGATCAGCACAGTGACCGGTAGGCCCAGCACCAGGTAGACGCCCCATTGGAAGAGGTGGGTGCTGGCTCGGGCCCACGGCCGCTGCTGGAGGTAGCGCCGCCGGACGGCGCGCGGTAGCCAGGCGATCAGCGACCAGATTCCCCAGGGGTAGAGGATCAACTGGAGGAGGCGCTTGAAGGACTTTCTGCCCGGCAACCAGGTGAAGGTCAGCGAGCCGGAGGACTCCGGAGTTCGTTTCACGGGTGGCTCTTCATGGGGGGGCGGTGCTGAGCTGGGGTCGGCGCCGAGGCTCCGACACGAGCTGCGATCGGACGATCGCGCAAGTCGGGGATGCTACCACCCGCGGTGGCCGATGCGGCCTCGGGGCGGCGAGATGGGACCGGGCAGGGAGCGTCAAGGTCCCGGTTGGCGCTGTGCTAGGCTTCGCGGGTCTCCCGGCAGAGCCCATGCACATGTCTTCTCCGACGTCCCCCGAGCCGTCTCCCGCGCCGGTCACCGGTGACCTCGGCCAGCGGCTTTACCGCGGCATCCTCGCCGCGCTTCTCCTCTACTTCGTCGCCAAGCTGCTGTTCTTCGCGGTCAGCATCCGGCCCGAGCTGCCGCCGGACGAGGTGACGCACATCGGTCGGGCGCACCTCTTCGCGCAGGCGTTGTGGATCCCCGACGACGGACCGGCCACCTGGCGCTACGGACTGATCGAGGGCAAGCCCTTCCTCTACTACGTGCTGATGGGCAAGACCCTTCAGCTCTTCGGCTGGTTGCCCTTGAGCGACGTGCTGTTGCTGCGGCTGGTCAACGCCGTTCTCGGGTTGGTCACCGTCCTCTACGGGCTTCGCTGGATCCGCCTGATGACCCCGAACCGCATCGTGCACCTGCTGTTCGCGGCGATCCTGACCAACATCCTGATGTTCACCGGGATCTGTGCTGCGGTTTCCTACGACAACCTGACCAACGCCCTCGCGGCGATGGCGCTGTTCTACACCTTCGCCTTCTTCCGTGACCGCTCCGCCGAATCCCTGGCCAAGGGGCAGCTGGCCCTGGCGGCGGGAGCGCTGACGAAGTTCACCTTCCTGCCCCTGTTGTTCATCGTGGAGGTGGTCCTCGTCGCCCGCGAGGGGCGCCGCCTGGCTGGAACCTGGTCCGAGGTGCGCGCCGCGCTGCGCCCTGCGCAGGGAGCTCGTGGGCGCCGGGTCCTCTTCGCCGTGACCGCCGTCGTCGGGTTCGGTGCGGCCGGGTTCTACGGCACCAACCTCCTCGTCTTCGGCCACCTGACACCCAAGCCGGAGCAGGTGCTGACCCTCGAGCAGGCGATGCAGAACCGCATCTTCGCGCGTAACTTCATCGTCAAGCAGTTCAAGGAGGGGAACCTCACCTATGAACAGGCCGTCGAGCTGACGCGCGGCATCCACAACCCCGGCAATCGGCACCGGGCGCGCAACCTCCTCGCTTTGGCGCGAGACCCCGACCGGCTCCAGGCCTCGCTGATGGGACCGGTGGAGTACGTGTGGGCTTGGGGCAACTTCATGCTGGCCGACGGCCTCGGCTACCACGGCCACAAGGTGATGCGGAAATGGGGCAAGGATCTCTACCCGGTCTTGATCCTCCTCCTGCTGGTGCTGGTGCTGTTCATCCGCAAGTGGCAGCCGGAGGACGCGGGGGGCGGTTGGACCGCGGCGGCGATCATCGCCTTCTTCTACGCCATGGTCCTCCTGTGGGTGGTCAACTACCGGGTCTACCTGGGCTCCGGGATGCTCGACTACGCGCTCCAGGGGCGCTACATCTTCCCGGTCCTGATCCCCATCGTCGGCATCGTCGCCTACTATCTCGTCGCCTTTCTACCGCGTCGTAGCCAGGTCTTGGTCGCGTTGCTCGTCGGTGGCTACTTCGTCTACGGGGAGCTGCCCTTCTTCCTCGATCATTCGAATCGAGCCTGGTTCTCGGCGGGGTTGACGATGGATTCGGCTGGTCTGGAGGAGTAGAGCGACGTGGCCGGCCCGTCGGTTGTGCAAGGATGGCCCTAGGTGAACGGACGTTTCGTTTCAGTGGGATTACGCGAGCCGCGCTGGAGCAACATAGCCGAGTCGACGAAGGAGCCGCGATGAAGCCCGGAAGCGTTGCCTCGCTCGAACCCTCGGGGCAAGACCTCGCACCTGAGAAGAGCCCCGCTGGAGCCTTGTCGAGCGTGGGACTCTCGCTGCTGGTAGCGATGCCTGCCCTGAACGAAGAGGCTACGGTGGGAGATGTCATCGCCGCCGTTCCCAGGGAGATTCCCGGTATCGCGAGCGTGGAGATCCTCGTCGTCGATGACGGCAGCACGGATCGGACCGGAGACATCGCTCGGACCAATGGCGCAGCCGTCTTGCGCCACCGGTCTCCCCGGGGGGTCGGGGCAGCGTTCCACTCGGCTCTTGCCTACGGCATCCAGCGCCAGGCGGATCTCATCGTTACGATCGACAGTGACGGGCAGTTCGATCCTGGAGGGATTCCGTTTCTGGTCGCACCGGTGGTCGCAGGCGAGGCTGAGTTCACGACGGCCTCGCGCTTCAAGGACCCGAACCTCGTGCCTCGGATGCCTCGGATCAAGCGCTGGGGCAACCGGATGATGAGCCGTCTCGTGTCTCGGCTCGCGGGCGAGACGTACTTCGATGTCTCGTGCGGGATGCGCTGCTACAGTCGTCGAGCGGCGCTTCACCTCAACCTCTTCGGACGCTTCACCTACACCCAAGAGGTCTTCCTCAACCTGGTCTTCAAGCAACTTCGGATCGTCGAGATTCCGTTGGCAGTTCGCGGGGAACGGCTCTTCGGAGAAAGTCGTGTTGCCAGCAATCTTTGGCGATATGCTGTGCAGACCTCCCGGATCATCTTTCGCTCCTATCGGGATTACCACCCGATGCGCTTCTTTGGCTGGATTGCGGCGGGGCTCATCACGCCCGCCGTCGGTCTCGGTGCCTTTCTCTTCGCCCACTACCTGAGGACGGCGACCTTCTCACCCTACAAGTGGACCGGCTTTGCCGCCGCGGGTCTCCTGATCCTCGCGGTCCTCGTGTTGCAAGTCGGGCTCGTTGGGGATCTTCTCAACCGCCATCGAGTCTACCTGGAGGAGATGCTTTACCGGCTGCGAGATCAAGGTCGACCTCCGTCCTAGCCCGGATTGATCACCGTATTGATAGAAAGAGCCGCCCATTTGTGCTATAAGTTGTTTGTCCAGAACGACTTAGAAGCACGAAAGGAGACGGCTCTCGAACGCAGACTGTACCGCGCAGCAGTACCTCTTTCAAGCCCCGGGGCGGCGCCAGGTCGTGGCGGCCTTTGATGGCGGGACGATCACCTCGGACGGTGGCGCGGTGTTGCTGCGGCAGGTGGACGACCTCAGCGGCCTCCTGCGGGACTTCGCCGCCTGCTTCCACGATGCCCGGGATCCGGATCAGATCGAGCACACGGTCGAGGATCTGCTTC
>JAGQSE010000378.1 GCA_020439725.1 Acidobacteriota bacterium | reverse complement strand
CTAGAGCCTCAAGGGCTCGCTTCGTGATCCTGGCCTTCATCTCTCTTCCTCCTCTGCCGCAGAGTCAGAGTATCATCCAGCAATCACATAGCAATCAGCGATGGCCAGGCTCAGACAAGACGCAGCACGACAGAACCATGTTCTATAGGACTTTCCTGTCGTTCTCCACCCGCCGCAACCCAGATCCCAGTGATTCGTAATCAGCAGGTCGCAGGTTCAAGTCCTGTCGGTGGCTCCAGATAAATCCCTCAAAATAAAACACTTACACCACTCGCATCGGCAACACTGCCGACACCCTTGCGGGAGTTGTAAGCAAATCGTAAGCAGTTGGATCGAGGTCAGGGCCTGCCGCGACCTGGTACAGCTGGCGCGACTGGAGCGGCCCCACCACCTGGCGGGCTCCTGGTCTCGAGCGATGCGGACACCCGCTTCGGGACGCTTCACCGGGTCAACACAACCCTGCCAGCGTGCCGAAGTGCGGCGCCCGGAGCCGGCTGACTCTCGACGGTGTAACTTTCGTCGTCGTCGCCTTATCTAGGCCCGTCCAAGGGGCGTGACTTGGGCTCCGCCCGGACGCTCCTCGACCGGCGACCGAGGCTCCCTCCCACCCCGATTCGACGAGCTCGCCGATCGCGGCCAACGGGAAGCGCCTCTGCGGCGTCACTGCTCGCAAGATCACTTGCCCTCTTGGCAACCGGTGGTCCTCCGCTTCTGGCGGCCTTCCAGCGCTTCCCTACCCCATTTTTGGCGCTCATCCGGCGTCTTCCCGCCTGGAGCGCGGATTGGAGCTGCTCCATCAGCACATGAAGAGGCCGTGCATGGAAGCCCGCCCATAGAAGGCGCGCAAGGTCACCTTCCATGCACCCACTTACGAGCGAGAGAGCCGCCCGGAACTGTACTCCCTGACGGTCTCCGTCGATCTCAGACCGCCCAAGACCCTCAGAGTGAGGGCAAGATAAACCCTGTCATTAGAATAACTTAGGAAATTTTTTGCGCACTCATGGGCCTCTCCCTGGTCCTGCTTCGGCTACTCTCAAGCCCGCTGAGGTTTGCCCCTCTATTCTCGAAACTTCTCAGCAGCGAGCCCAATGCCAGAGATTCCACTTCTTGCGCAGATTCACCCCGGAGCCGATTCCCAGGTCCACCTCGCGCTCCTCTTTGGAGTCATGCGATATCCCAACGACCAGGAGGCACGCGACACGTGGACGGCAGTCGCCTACGCAAAGTCGTACGTGCTCCTGGACGGGACGGGCCTGTCTCCGGAGGAGCTCAACTACGCTCGTTCGGCCTACCACGTCGTCATTCCTGCTCTTCTGGCAGCGAAGCAGGCCCCGGAGGAGGTTCTGGAGGCTCCCTTCCTGGGGAAGGATCGAGCCTACTTGGCAGGTCAAACCCTCGCCATCCTGGTGACGTGCGCCAGGCACCACCGAAAGCACGTCTCCGTAAGCCGAGCCATTGAGCTTGCGGCTTACCAGTACAAGAGGGACAACTGCCCGGGGGATGACCCGATGGACTACTCGAGCAGCCGCGCCACGAAAGCCTGGAAAGAGTTCAAGACGGTTTCGCACCTTTGGGCGGGCTTCCTGCTCGCTACCAGGAGCGGCGTCGACACCACAGATGCCCGCTTCTTTCCCACTGCCTTGGGCTTTGCTCAGAACCTCCTCAGAGAGGCCGCCGAGGCCGGGATCCTCCGCCTTGACGAAGCGTGGACGATTCCTGCCCACCTCCGACTGCCGGCGCTCCCCGTCGAGCTCCTCCCCCTTACCGGAGACGATCTTGAGTTCCTCAATCAAGGCTTCCCTACCCCTGCGCGAAACCGAAAGAGGTAGGCGCTGTGGCTTCCCATTCTGGAACGTCGGGACGTACCACTTCAGCCCCCCCCTTGAAGTGACGACGTCCTCCGGGCCGTGACCAAATGAGATTAGAGACGGCGGGATGCTCTGGAGCTGGTCAACGGGCTCCGGGGTCCGCTTCACGGTGACAAGGGAGAATTTCGGCCATGCAAAGTTCTGGATCTAAAGCGACAAGCCCATTTCTCGACACCCGCAGCGCTGCCCGATACTTGCTGCTCTCGCCCAAGACGCTCGAGAAGCACCGGATTCTCGGCGGCGGCCCCAAGTTCCGCAAGCACGGCCGGCGCGTGCTCTACCACCTTGACGACCTCAACGCCTGGTCTGAAGCCCAGGTCCGCCGCTCGACCTCCGACCCGGGCTCGGAGTCGTGAGTTGCTCCCCGCTCAGCTTCAGCGCTTGGAGAAGTTCCGGGAAGCCAGCCCCGGGCAATGGCGGGCGAGGTGCCCGGCGCACGAGGACAGCAGCCCGTCCCTATCGATCGGCACGGGTGACGACGGCCGCATCCTGCTTTACTGCTTCGCGGGCTGCCCAGTCGAAGCCGTCGTCTCGGCCGCGGGGCTGACGATGGAAGACCTCGCCCCGCGTAGCCAGGCGGGACCGGGGCGGGCTTCTCTGGAGTCCGAAGCGGTCTACACCTATCGGGACGCCGACGGGGCCGAGCTCTTCGAGGTGTGCCGTTTGCCGGGGAAGCAGTTTCGCCAGCGCCGGCGCCATGGCAGCGGGTTCGCCTGGGGGCTCTCCGCCGGGCTCTACCGATCCCGCAAAGGCGGGCCGGACCTCTACCAGCTCAAGGCAGGCGGGAGCGAGGCCGGAGCGGTCGAGCTCCCGGCAGTAGGGCGTGCGCTCTACCGGCTGCCGCAGGTTCTCGCAGCAGCCCGAGCCGGCGGAACGGTCTTCGTCTGCGAGGGCGAGAAGGACGCCGACGCTGGCGCAGCCCTCGGCCTGGTGACCACGACGGCGCCCCAAGGCGCGGGCAAGTGGCAGAGGAGCTATTCCGACTCTCTCCGCGGGGCTCAAGTGGTCGTGGTTCCGGACAACGACACGCCCGGGCGACGCCACGCCGAGACCGTCGCCGGGGACCTGAGGTCGGCGGGTGTCTCGGTTCGGGTGCTCGAGCCCTTGGGACAGAGCAAGGGCTACGACCTCTCGGATTGGATCTCGGACCGGGAGCGGGAGGGGCTCGGCCGCGAAGCCCTCCGGGCCGAGCTGCTGGCGAAGGCCGAGGACACCACCCGCAATTCCTGCGATTCCCGCTACAGCGCCCCGGATACGGGCACTTCGGCCGCTACAGACGCGGCTACCAATTGCGACAGCGACGAAGAACCGCTCTCCCTATCCTCAGACCGTGAGACGCCTTTCCCCCTGGCGGCGTTCCCGCCGACCCTCCGCGCCGCCGCGGAAGCCATTCGAGAGTTGACCCGCGCTCCCTTGGCCTTGTGCGCTCAGTCCGTGCTCGCCGTCGCCGGCCTCGCTGCCCAGAGTTGCGCCGATGTCGAGTTGCCCACCAGGCAGACTTCAACTCTGAGTCTGTTCCTCCTGTCGGTGGCTCAGTCGGGAGAGCGCAAGACTTCCGTGGACCGTTGGGCAACCCAGCCTCTTGAGGCTGAAGAGCGCCGGCAGGCGGAGGAGTATCAAGACTCGCTCTCTCAACATGAGCAAGAGCTCGAAAGCTGGAAGGCGGACGCCGCCGAGATCCGCAAGGGAGAAAGGAATCGAGAAGCTCGCCGGCAAGCGCTCAAAGAGCTGGGACCTCAGCCGGAGCCACCGAAGCCACCGGGGCTGCTGGTCACCATCGGCACGATCGAGGGCATCCTTTCCATGCTCGAGCACCGGGGCTCGGTAGGGCTCTTCTCCGACGAGGGCGGCGGCTTCCTCGCCGGCTACGCCATGGACCGGGAGAACGATCGGCGGACCCGAACCGCAGCTATCCTCTCGTCGCTCTGGGATGGAAAGGCGGTTCGAGAGGAGCGCCGCGGGGGGAGTCTTCGCCTCGGGAGCGGGAAGAGGGCCGCCATGCATTTGTTGGTGCAGCCTGTGGTCGCCGAGAAGGTCCTGAGAGACGAGGGACTCGAAGGGCAAGGCCTCCTCTCCCGATTCCTCGTGGTTGAGCCGGAGAGCACCATCGGAAAGCGCCTTTGGCGGGAGCCGAGCCCTACCGCGCGCGAGAGCCTCGAACCCTACAACGAAAGGGTCGCCGAGATATTGCAGCGGAGCTCCGGCGAGCGAGTGACGCTACGTCTGAGCGAGGGAGCGAGGGCCGAATGGATCGCTCTTCACGACGAGATCGAACCCGAGCTCGGCCCCGGCGGGACTCTCGAGGGAGTCCGAAGCTTCGCGGCGAAGGCCTGCGAGCATGCCGCCAGGCTCGCCGCTGTTCTGACGATCTTCGACAATCCCGCCGCCGTCGAAATCCCATCCATGGAGGCAGGCGCCGCGTTGCTCCGCTTCTACCTGGGGGAGCGGCTCCGACTGGCAGGCAAGCCCACCGAGCCCTACGCCGCGGAAGCGTCGCAGGTGGCGAATTGGCTTCGTGAGAAGTGGACAGAGGAGTACATTTCGCTCTCCGACCTTCTCCAGCATGGTCCGAACCGCTTCCGCCGACAACGCCAGTTCCTGAAGGTCCATGTTATCCCGCTGCTCCTGAGCTATCACCACCTCGAAGGGCCGGCCCGGCCGGAAACCGTCCAAGGGAAACCCCGGCGCGAAGCCTACCGAGTGATTCGCAGTAGCAGCGAGACCGGCAAAGTGTAGCAGCCGGTGTAGCAGCAGAAACCCCCGCAAACTGGGAGCTGTTGCGGGAATAGCGCGAATAGCACCGCGAAGGGCTCCATCGTCGCTTGTCCCCTCCGCCCCGGCGCTTCCTTCCCCTTCGCGCCAAACGGCCCAAACGGGCCGGCCCCGTCTCGCATCCCGCCCCTCTCCCCCGCCAGCTGTCCCGCCGCTGGCTGCGGATGGCCCCGGCGATGAAGGTGGACGTGGTGGCTACTCCGTGGGGGATGGCGGATCCGCCAGCGGCCTAAAAGGTGGAGGTTTCAGCCTGGCAAGTGCCGCCGCGCCGTAAGTCCGGCCACCAGGAATAAACTCGAGATCCACCGTCAATCGCTCTTGTATCCCGTCTGCTATTAGTTCAACCGTCACTGAAACGTTTGTGCCCAGGCGCATGCTCCCAAAGTCCTCAGGGTTTACCGCATCTATCAGCTTCGACCAATGAACCACGCCTTCGGGACCGACCTTCAACCATACCTCGTCACGCTCCATGCCAATCGCGAGTAGCAGGCACCTCTTGTCGCCAGCGGGTATAGACGCCGAACGCTTCCCGGTGCCGGCGAAGTTTTCGCCGGCCTTTTCAGACCACAGTGCAACAGAGCGGGTTGTCGATTGGTTGTAGTGATAGGCAACCTTCGCCAGCAGATCCGGAGTGTCTCTGTGGAGCATATTCTCGACTACCAACAGAGCTCCGGCTGGGTGCCTGAGGACGAGCCCGAGCTCCGTGGATATTTCCAGTTGGCCCCAGAGCCCTATCATGTCCGGGCAGATGGCTGTAGAAAAGTTGAACGTAGTCATGCCGCCTTTCTCTTGCCGAGTCCCTACCATCCCAGCCCGATGGCCTTGGACATCGCCACGCAGTCGATAGACGGGCGATTGTACCCTCCAACCCCTGACCCAACGCCGAAGCGCAGACCGGATTTGCTGCCCCTCTGTAAGCACAAGCAGTCCGATCGCGCAAAGAACTAACATCCACCGCGCCAAATCTTGATCTAGCATCTCCAGCCATCCGCCCCAAGTCTTGAAATCGTCTGGTATGCCGGCGAGGCCAACGAGGCTGAGAAAAGCTTCAAGAGACCGCAGCACCCACCGGAGGGTGGTTAACCAACCCGAGGACCCTTCTTTCATACGGACCTCCCCTGGCACCGCCCGACGGCCCCGCACCGCCGCGCGCTGTGGAGTAGTGTAGAGGACACGATAGGAAACTCCGACCCTTCCGCCGCAGACCTCGCCGAGCAACCGGCCCCCGTCATCTCGGAACAGCTGGCGCGTCTCTTCACGCGGGCGCAGGCTCACCGCGTGGCCGAGCTTCTCGACACCCTCACAGCCCTCAGTCAGGCGCGGGCAACCGACGACGAACGGTTTGCGACACCGTAGAAGGCTCCCAAAGCGCTCCCGAGGATACCTCCGTCTGTTGCTCGGTCCTACCTACTCAGGCTTCAATGGACGAGGTCCCGTTACGGTAAAGGGGAGCGTCCAAAAACCCCAGCGCTGAGGAACAGTGCGCGACTTAACAGTTCGACTCGGCTCCATTTCTGAGGCCTACCTAGAGCTGAGCAAGAATTGCGAGACTTTGTCCAGTTCCTGCGCCGTAAGCCTCCGACACCTGCCAACCCACCACACTCACGAGTCTTTCGAATGCTTCCTCAGGCTCTCGCATTTCTGGTCATTGACTTCTCCCGCGAGCATGAACTTCCGAGCGCGATCGTGAGCATTTGGCTCTTCTTGAGAACCATAGGGATCAACAAGAGCCGAGAAGTGGAGTAGCCGAGAGCTCCCGGAGTTCTTGTCTGCGAGGCGAATGTTGCACCTCGGCAGAGGCGACGCTTCACAGCGCCAGTTTCCCGATATCGAGATCTAGCGAGCCTGACCCAAGGGCCGGCGAACTATTGAAGACGGCCAAGAGGGCAGAGACGCCAATTGAGAGAAGCTCCTGTTCTCGACGGGGAGGAGCAGTTTGCCTGCGACCACAGGGCGGATCTCTTGATTGTTATATGGAGTATCGGGCGATCCAAGAACCTCTTGCCCCGTACCTATTGGTAACTAACTCGCTTCGGAGGCCGTGAAGTCGCGATAGCCAGCGGCACAGTTCTAAGTCGTCGGGTTCATGTTGTTGTTTGGGGCGCAAGCAGCATCTCTGAACCTGCTCTTTGCAGCCAGGGTTTGGGCTAGTCCTTTGGTTCAAGGCGTTGATTTCGGGCCGTCGATCTTGATCTTTCAGGAGGCGCGAAGGGCCAAATAGCGGTAAAAGGCCTAGATCTACATGAATAGTGTAGCACTTCAGTGTATTCATTTAGATGCGCTGCAAAATCTGCAGGAACATATTCGATCCTCCCCCTCTTCCTCGCATCTCCATGGAAAGTTCAGGAGGCGAGTACGGGAGCAGTTTGAAAGGAGTTATATATGGAAAAAATGATAACTTTAAGAGTCCCGCCCGAAGGACCAAGACGCTGGCGAGAGGCGCTACTTCAGCCCCAACGGCCTAGGTCCTGAGAACAATGGTACCGGCAGCAGTTGAAGAAGAGACCTGGAGGCCTAAGAAGTGGGTAACAATCCGGGTCTTGGGTGGGGCAATTTCCGAGTGGTGAGTCTAGAGGGAAGGAGTTTGAAGAGATGCGTGTAGCCCTCTTGTGGGCCAGAACAGCACAGGATAGACGCGTGAGACCTTTCCCTACTTTAAGACTAGCGGCGAAAGAGATGGCTCCTCTCCCTGCCAATCCATGACAGGCAGAAATCTACTTTCTGCCTGTAGTCCAGAGACGAGTAGCTCTCGTTCATGGAGGCAGACTTCTGTCGGAGATCGAACGAGCACCGGGACCACAGGCGCCCCGGTGCATCGGTTGGGAGGCCCTACGCGGACCTACGTGGGGCGATCCCGCGCCGGGCCGAGGGTGGCCTCGATTCGGGCCGCTACGCTGCCGACCTCCCCCGCCAGATCGCCGGCGAGCGTGGCGAGCCGGGCATCCTCGGGCGGGAGACCGCCTTCGATGCCGCTCTGTGCGACATGGAGCAGGTAGCTTTGAGCGCTGCGCAGGTCGAGAGCTCCCGCCCTCAGCTCGTTGCAGGTCGAGGACTCCTGATAGGCGGGCTCGAAGCCAGCCTCCAAGAGCCAGTAGAAGAGCAGTTGCCCGAACCGGCGCAGCGTCTCGGCGGATTCGGTGTCGGGGGCGTGCCGCAGGAAGACCGCCCGGAAGGCCGGGGAGGTCTCTTCCCAGGTACGGAAGTCAGGCAGGCTAGAATCGTGGTCAGCATCCATCGGAGGTTCGTTCTCCTGTGGGTGTCAGGTCCCGGCAGAGGTTGGCGCCTCTGTCGGGGCCGGTTACGGGTTTGTGGGGTGGGGTTGATCAGGCCGCGCCCCGGCTCAACGTCTACAGCTCTCGAAAGCGATCTACGTTCCCTTGCGGCGGAACGGGCGGACCTCGCCGAGGTTGCCCTCGAGTTTGGCGGCGAGACCGCCGGATACGCGCTCCATGGCCTCTTGCCGAGCGTCCTGGGCAAGATGGGCGTAGCGCTGCGTCGTCTGGGACTGCGTGTGCCCCAAGAGCGACCCCAGCACAGCTAGAGGCACGCCCTGACTTGCAGCTGCCGATGCGAAGCTGTGGCGCAGGTCATGGACTCGAACGTCGGGGAGACCTGCCCTCTCTCGGATCCGGTACCAGGGCTTGGTCAGGTTCACCAGGTGCTGCCCCGTCTTGAAACCCGGGCAGACGTACGGGTTGCCGTCGATCCGGTCTGCCTTCGTCAGTAGCTCGAGGGCCGGTGCACCGAGCGGGATCGTCTTCTTGCCGGTCTTCGAGTCTCGAAGGCGGAGACACCGGGCCTCGAAGTCCACTTCATCCCAGGTCAAACCGAGGATCTCGCTTCGGCGCGCACCGGTCAGCACCAGGAGGCGGAGAGCCAACACCGCCGAGGGCATCTCCTCCCCCTCCTCCTCCACCGCCGCCAGCGCATCGCCGAGCCGCTGCATCTCTTCCGAGGACAGGAAGCGCTCGCGCTTCTCTTCCTTGTAGTGGTCGACGTGCCGGCACGGGTTCGTGCCATCCGGCCGCAGTCCCCAGCGCTCCGCGAGGCTCATCATCTTGGAGAGCAGCGCCACCGCCCTGTTGGCTTGCGTCGGTGTCGTCTTCAGGCTCGAGTGCAACCGGCTCACGTCCGAGCGCGTAACGCCCGCAACCGGGATCCTGCCCAGCCGAGGCACGATCAGGCGCCGCAGCATGCTTTCATCGTTGCGCACCGAGGCCGGTTTCTTCTTGGGTCGCGCGTGCTCTTCGAGGTAGCGCCTGGCGAGGTCGGAGACCTTGAGCTGGCGACGTTGCGCTTGCACCCGCGCCGCCGGGTTGCCGCCCTGCTCTACTTCTCCCCTCAGAACGCCCGCCTTGCTTCGGGCCTCGGCCACCGTCATAGCGCCGTAGGTCCCGACGGTCATCCGGTGCTCGCGGCCTTCCGCGGTCCGGTACTGGAGAACGAAGGTCTTCCGGCCCTTGGCAGAAATACGAAGGCCGAAGCCTCGGAACTCCGAATCCCAGATGAGCGTCTGCGACTTGCCCGGCTCCGGCCCGGCCTCGTCAACGATGCGCTTCGTGAGCTTCGGCATGGTCTCCTCCCGTAACTCCGACCGTGGCCCCCAAAAAGTTGTAAGCAATCTGTAAGCAGAATTCGGCCGGATTGAGGATACAACAGGGTAGAGCGTAGGGCAACAAACCCCCTGAAACAGGCACTTTAGAGTGTTTAAGGCGAGAGAAAAGTATCCTGGAACACAGATTCGTAATCAGCAGGTCGTCGGTTCGATCCCGGTCGGTGGCTCCATTCTTCCTCTTTGTTTCCAACAGTTTACAGATCCAGCGATCGCGCCCCGAGGGTGGACCCAAGGCGGTTTGGGTCCCAATAGGGTCCAATTGGGGCGCAACTTGGCGGCACCCGGTGGTCCCGGCTGCAACCTCCCAATCGCGGCAGAAGCGAAAATCACCGCCTGCGGGTGACCGGGTCGGGCGCGCGGCTGAGGCCCCGTCGGTCCCAAAATCCGTCCCACGCCCCCTGCCTGGAATCCGGCCCGGCACCCTCGGCCAGCCCGTTGACACCCCGCCTGGTTCCGCCGTACTCCTCCCAGCCCCATGGCCCCGGGCTCGCCCCGGGAGCCGATGACTCACCGATGGCCCGGCCCCGTGCACCCGCACCCGCCGGGCTTCGCTGCATCC
>JAGQSE010000377.1:683-6760 GCA_020439725.1 Acidobacteriota bacterium | reverse complement strand
GCGAGCCGGCCAGCAGCTCGTAGAGCACGACACCCAGCGAATAGACGTCGGTGCGCGTGTCGAGGTCGCCGCCGGGGCTCGGACGGAGGGCCTCGGGGCTCATGTACTGGGGGGTGCCGAAGGCGAGCGGTCCGGTGCCCGTGCTCTCGTCGCCGGAGTCGTCGAGGGCGCGGGAGATGCCGAAGTCGATGACCTTGGGCACCGGCACCCCATCGGCGGTGGCCACCAGCAGGTTCGACGGCTTGAGGTCGCGGTGGAGGAGCTGCCGGCGGTGTGCGTGCTCGACGCCCCGGCAGACCTCGAGGAAGAGCTCGAGACGCTCAGCCAGACCCAGACGCCAGCGGTCGCAGTACTCGTGGATCGGCGGTCCGTCGACGTACTCCATGACGAAGTAGGGACGGCCGCCGGCGGTGGTCGAAGCCTCGTAGAGCTGCGCGATGTTGGGATGGTTGAGGCGCGCCAGCGCGTGGCGCTCGTTGGCGAAGCGGCGCGCGGTGTGCGGCCCGGCGAGAGCCGAGCGCACCACCTTGATCGCCACCTGCCGTTCGACGGGCTCGGTCTGGAAGCCACGGTAGACGCGGCCCATACCGCCTTCGCCGACCAGCTCTTCGATGCGAAAGTGGCCGAAGCGGCTGTCGGTGTCGCCCGCGGCCGATCCGTCGTCGAGACCCTGTGTCGAGGTCAGCCCCACCCGTGCGATGGCCGGGGTCGACAGGAAGTTGCCGAGCCCTTCCTTCGCCGCCAGCAGCGCTTCGGCCTCGCGCACCACCTCGACGTCCGAGCAGCGCTCGCGGAGGAAGGCCCATTGCCGTTCGCGGGGCACGTCGAGGGCCTCGGCGAGGAGCTCGGCCAGACGCCGCTCGCGCTCCTCGAACCGGGGCCCGGATTCGCCGCTGGGCCTGTCCTCGCTCATGACCGCTCCGGCTCGTCTTCGCAGCAGGGTCAGGGGGCAGGGACGGCGGCGAGACCGCGCTCGCGATCGATGCGCTCCGGCAGGGTCCGTTCCTCGAGGTCCTCCTGCGGGGTGTCCATCTGCAGGTAGCCGAGGGCGGCGAGGCCGCGCCGGGTCTCGTCGTCGAGGGTCTCGCGCCGACGCTCGGCGGCACGGGCGGTTTCGCGGTTGTGATGCGTCGCCAGACGCCGGCGCAGCTCTTCGAGCTCGGGGGTGGCCGTTGCCTCCGGGTGCTGCTCACCGGGATCGTCGGCGAGGTCGAAGAGACGGTCGTGGGGCGCCGCGACGTCGAGGATCAGCTTGGCCGGTCCGTGTTCGAGGGCGACGCTACCGCGGCCGTCGAGGTCGAGGTGGAAGAAACGGTCCTCACTCCGCCCGAGGTCGCCGCCGCGCCGGAGCTCGCGCCAGCGCGACACCCCCTCGTCGCTCTCCGGCGGCGGAGCGGACACCCCCAACGCCTCGAGCACCGTGGCGCGGAAGTCGAGCTGATAGAAGCTGCGCCGAGAGGCCACGGCGGGCAGACCCCCGGGGGTCCAGAAGATCAGCGGCACGGTGAGGAGCTCCTGGTAGAGCGTGGTGCCGTGGGTCAGGCCGCCGTGCTCGCCGAACTCCTCGCCGTGGTCCGAGGTCACGACCACCAGGGTCCGGTCGAGGAGCCCCCGATCCCCGAGGGCGCCGAGCAGCCGGTCGATCTCCGTGTCGACCTCGCGGATCTCGCCGTCGTACTGGTCGATGAGCCGCGACAGGGTGTCGGCCTTCATCGGCTCCTCCCCCGAACGCAGGCGTTGCGGCTGGACGTAGGGACGCGGGTCCGGTGGCGTCCCGGGATCATGCCAGGCTTGGGCGGGGCGGTACGGGTCGTGGGGATCGACGTAGTGGACGTAGAAGAAGAAGGGCTGCTCGAGCTCCGGCAGCAGCGCCAGGGCCTCGTCGGTGACCCGGCGACCGTCGACCTTGCCGGTGGCGCGGGTCATCTCGAAACGGTGGAAGCCGCGATCGAAGCCGAACTTGCGACCGACGTTGCGGTTGCCGACATAGGCGGCGGTGTCGAAGCCGGCGGCGGCGAGCTCGGCGGGCAGATAGGGGAGGCCCACCGGCAAGCTGTCGGCGCGCCCGATGGCCTGGTGCCGTTGGGGCGACACCCCGGTCAGGAGGCTCGCCACCGATGGCTTGGTCCACGACGAGGTGGGGGAGGCGTCGAGCTGCCAACCCTCCGCGGCGAGCCGGCAGAGATGGGGTGCCGTGTCGCGGTCGTAGCCATAGCAGGGCAGGTGATCGGCGCGCAGCGTGTCGACCAGGATCACCACCAGGTTCTCAAAGTGTGGCGGCTCGGGAGAGCAGCCGACCAGGGCCGCGGCCAGGAGGATCCCCGCCGTCGACCGGACCAGGCCCGTTGTCCGCCGGCTCCTGCGCGCGCGGGGCATCAGCTCGCGCCTCCGCGGCCGCCGAAGCCGCCCCAGCCCGCCGCCGCACAATCGGGGATTCCCACGCCGCGGCACCAGTTGCCGAGGACCTCGAGGCCGGGGTGTCGCCGCTCGAGCTCGTCGACGGCGCGGAGCAGCGCTTTCCGGGCGGCGGTGGGTTGGGGGATCCCTGGCCGCCAGCGGCGATGGGCCCGGAAGACGGGCGACCCCTTGATCCCGAGAAGCTCGGCGAGCTCGGCCTCGGCGGTGGCGTAGAGCTCGCCCTCGGGGAGGTCGGCGATCTCGGGGCGGCGCCGGCCACCGAGCATCGCGATCAGGAGCACCGAGCCCTCGGGAGCGCGCCCGTCGAAGAGGGTCGAAGGAAAGAGACAGCCGAGGACGTTGCGACCCTCGCGGTGCGGTGCCAGGAAGCCGAAGCCGTCGAGGGGGTGAGCGACGTCCCGTCGGGAGTAGCCCAGCGCCACCACCGCCACCGGTGCCGCGGGCAGGGGATCCGGCAACCCGGTTTCGGGATCGAGCCTCGTGAGGAGCTCCCGGGCCGGTTGCTGAGGCAGCGCGAGCACTAGCCGGCGGGCCCCGTGGGAGCTCCGACCCGCTTCGACCTCGAATCCCGCCGGACCCGGAGAGATCGACGTCACGGCTTCGCCGAAACGGACGTCGAGGCCATGGGTGAGCGCCTCCGCGAGGGCGGCGAAGCCGTGGCGATACCCCAGGAGCCGCCGCCGGCGGACACCGCTTCGCCTCGTCGCCAGCGCGCCGCGGATCAGGCTGCCGTGCTCCTGCTCGAAGCGATGGAGACGCGGGAAGGCGTGGCCGGCGACGAGCTCGGCCGGATCACCGGCATAGACCCCCAGGACCATGGCGTCACCGAGGCTCTCCGCGGCGGCTCGACCGAGGCGGCGGCGGAAGAAGGTGGCCAACGTCTCGTCGCCACCGGGTCCGCGAGGGATGAAAGGTTCCATCAGGAGGCGAAGCTTGGCTCCGAACCCCAGCACCGGCGAGCGTAGGAGGTCTCCGGGATGCCCCGGCAGCGGCTCGAGCCGGCCAGCGTGGACCAGGTAGCGGCGCGCGGCGCGGTCGGAGGCGGGGATCAGTTCGTCGGCGCAGCCGGCGTCGCGGCACAGCTCGAGGAGCGCCTCGGACTCCTGCACGGTGTTGGCGCCGAGCTCGGCGGTGAAGCCGTCCTGGCGGATCGTGGCGAGGCATCCGCCGGCAACGTCACCGGCCTCGAGGACTCGTACGGACCAGCCCTCACGGCGTAGGCGGCGGGCCGCGGCGAGGCCGCTGATGCCGGCTCCGACGACCAGGGCGTCCACCCGCGGATCTCCGCTCAGCGCCTTCCGCCGGAGCCCTGTACCGTGTCGACGAAGGCCTGGGCGTTCGCCACCGGGGTCATCGGCAAGATCCCATGACCGAGGTTGGCGATATGACCGCCGCCGCGCCCGTCCTCGAGCAGAGCCCGGGTGCGCGCCCGCACCTCGTCGGGAGTGCCCAGGAGGGCGCCCGGGTCGAGGTTGCCCTGGAGCACCTTGCCGGTCCCGACGACCTCTCGGACCTGGCTCAGGGGCTGCCGCCAATCCACCGACAGGACGTCGACGGGGAGCTCGGCGAGACCGGTGAGCAGGTGGGCGCCGCCACGGACGTAGAAGATCGTCGGCACCCGGTTTCCGAGACCTTCGAGGATGCGGACCACCGGCGGCAGGGCCAGGGCACGCCAGCGCTCGAGGTCGAGGAGGCCGCCCCAGGAGTCGAAGAGCTGAATGGCCTGGGCTCCCGCCTCGACCTGCCCCAGCAGGTAGTCGACGGTCAGGTCGGCGAGGTGCTCGAGCAGGCGCGCCAGTCCCTGCGGGTCGCGGTAGCTCCAGCCCAGGAGGTGGTCGTGGTATTTCGACGTCCCCCCCTCGACCAGGTATGCGGCGACGGTCCACGGCGTCCCGGCGAAGCCGATCAGCGGCACCTGGCCGTCGAGCTCGCGGCGGATCGAGCGCACCGCGTCGAAGACATAGCCGAGGTCGCGGTCGACGGCGGGGGCCGAGAGGCCCGAGAGGTCCTCCCGACGACGCACCGGGCGTTCGATCCGCGGGCCGACGCCCTTGCCGAAATCGAGGCCGACGCCGAGGGTCTCGAGGGGCAGCAGGATGTCGGCGAAGAGGATGGCGGCGTCGACCCCGAGGCGGCGGACCGGTTGCAGCGTCACCTCGGTCGCCAGCTCGGGCGTGTGGCAGACGGTGAGGAAGTCGGTGCGCTCGAGGATGGCGCGGTATTCGGGGAGGAAGCGGCCCGCCTGGCGCATCATCCACACGGGAGGGCGCTCGACGGTTTCGCCACGGCAGGCGCGGAGGAATAGGTCGTTCACGGGGCGAGAGGATAGCACCGCCGGTAGCGCCGCCACCGTCCATGGTGGATCACCATCGCCGGCCCGGCTGAGGTACGATCTCGCCATGTTCCGCCTCGTCGCCTACGCCCCCGACGGTGTCCAACGCTTCCCCGTACACCGCGATCGCCTGATCATCGGCAGTCAGCCGGAATGTGACGTGTACCTGCCCTACACGGGGGTCGCGCAGCAGCATGCGCGCATCGTCCTCGACTCCGGCGCCCTGCGCATCGAGGACCTGGGAAGCCGCAAGGGCACCCTGGTCAGCGGCCGGCGGGTGCGCGAGGCGGATCTCGAGGTCCTCGACGAGATCCGTCTCGGGGGCGTGACGCTGCTGGTCGAGGACGTCGCCCAGGAGCCCGCCGAGAGCCCGCGTCCCGAGCCCGTCGCGCCACCGCCGCCGTCCATCGACCCGGTGGTCATGATCGAGCAGCTGTCGCGGATCAGCGATTGGGTCCTCGCCGACGCCGAGAGCCGGACCTCCCTCGAAGCCTTGGCGAGCGACCTCCTGGTGCGCTTCGGCGGCGGCATGATGCTGCTTTTCCAGGGCGAGCTCCAGGCGGATAGCGGAGTCAAGTTCATCGTCGCCACGGACTCCTCGTACCTGGCCGGCGCCGAGGAGCTGCTCGAGCAGATCCGCAGCCGCTGGTCCGGTCCCGGCGAACGCGCCGGCAACGGCTTCGAAGGGCGCCTCCTCGGCAAGCCCGCATGGCTGTGTTACCACGCCTACCGGGCCCTCGACCGGAAGTACTTCCTGGCGGTGGCGTTGCCGTGTTTCCGCCCCGATGGCTGGCAGCCGGAAGCGGCGCTGCGCACCGTCGGCGACCTGCTGATCCTCGGTCTGGTCCACCACGTGGGTCATTACGAGCCGATCCTGCCGGGCAAGCAGGGGCGCCAGAACCTCATCCTCGACCCGGCCCTGGTGGTCGGCGAGTCGAGAGTGATGCTCGAGATGGTCGAGCAGCTCAAGGCCGCCGTCGACCCGCCGGTCCAGGTGCTGCTCCGCGGCGAGTCGGGGGTCGGGCGAGAGCTGTGCGCCCGGTCGCTCCACCTGTCGGGGACGCGGCGCCACGGTCCGTTCATCACCGCCACCTGCGGCGGCGCCAAGGCCGCTCAGGTCGAGGCCGACCTCTTTGGCGCCGAGATCCCGGGCAAGGAAGGTCCCGTGCGCCGTCAGGGCAAGCTCCAGCTGGCCGACGGCGGCACCCTCTACCTCGAAGACGTCGACCAGCTGCCCCTCGACCTGCAGGCCAAGCTGGTCCGCTTCCTGCGCACCCAGGAGATCGAGCCGAGCGGCTCGAGGACCGCTTCCAAGGTCGACGTGCGG
>JAGQSE010000377.1:0-548 GCA_020439725.1 Acidobacteriota bacterium | reverse complement strand
CACATCAACCGCTTCTGCCACGAGCAGGGCAAGCGCGTCCAGGGCATCGCCGTCAAGGCGCTCAGGGCGTTGCTCAACTACGACTACCCGGGGAACCTGCCGGAGCTCGAGAACATCGCGCGCCAGCTGGTCTACCTCTGCCCCTCGGGGCAACCCATCGACGTCAACCTGCTGCCGGAACGGGTGCGCACCAGCTCGATCCGTTCGGCGGCCCGAATCGATCGCGATACCGAGCTCAACCTCGACCGCCTGGTGGCGGATTGCGAGCGCGCGGCGATCCGCGAGGCGCTGCGCCGCAGCCATGGCAACAAGAGCCAGGCGGCCCGCGACCTCGGTCTGTCGCGCAACGGCCTGGCGATGAAGATGCAGCGCCACGGTCTCGAGGACTAGCCCGGCGATCCGGCTTCACCTCCGGATCGATCGCCCAGGAGCTGTCATGACCCTCACCGAAACCCCCGCCCGCACCGTCCGCGCCCCCCGGGGCCTCACCCTCTCCTGCCGTGGCTGGCAGCAGGAAGCCGCTCTGCGGATGCTCATGAACAACCTCG
>JAGQSE010000376.1 GCA_020439725.1 Acidobacteriota bacterium | reverse complement strand
AGCGCAACCGCCTGCTGCTCGCGCGGCTCTTCACCCGCCCCTTCAACCTGCTGGTCCTCGACGAGCCCACCAACGACCTCGACGTCGAGACCTTGGAGCTGCTCGAAAGCCTGCTGGTCGACTTCGAGGGCACGCTCCTCCTGGTCAGTCACGACCGCGCCTTCCTCGACAACGTGGTCAGCAGCACGTTGGTGATGGAGGGTGGCGGGCGGGTCGGCGAGTACGCCGGCGGCTACGACGACTGGCTCCTCCAGCGCCGGCCTAGCGCAGAGGAAAGCGAGGCCGCGAAGGCGTCCAGGGAAGCGAAGAAGCCCGATCGTCGGGCGGAGAAGAAAGCCGCGGCGGCCGACACCGCCAAACCGCGCAAGCTCAGCTACCGCGAGCGCCAAGACCTCGAGACGCTACCGGCTCGCATCGAGGCCCTCGAGACACGCCAGACGGAGCTCCACGCCACGCTCTCCGACCCCGAGCTCTACCGCTCGAACGACGGCGAGGCCGTGGTCCGCCTCAACGATGAGCTGACAGAAGTGGGGAAAGACCTCGAGGCGGCCTACGAGCGCTGGGCCGAGCTCGAGGCGCTGGCCGAGTAGCCCTGCGGAGCCGGTCAGCTCCCCGACGTTTCCTCGAGCTCGACCCCGAGACCGTCGGCGATGCGGTTGACGAAGGCGTAGTAGGCGGTGATCGAGCAGATGTCGTGGATCGCCCGGTCGTCGAAACCCTGGGCGCGGAGGGCGTCGGCGTCAGCGCGCTCCATGCGGCCGGGGGTCAGGGTCAGCTTGACCGCGTAGTCGAGCATCGCCCGGTCGGCGGGGAGAAGCTCCGCCTTGCGATGATCCTCAGACAGATCGGCGACCAGGGCGTCCATGGCCGCTTCCGTCCATCGTTTGGCTGCCAGCACTCGACGGAGACCCGCTCCGTGATGGTGCAGTCAGTAGTGGCACTCGTTGGTGGCCGAGACCACCACCGCGATCATCTCGCGCTGCATCCGGCTCAAGGGGCCACGGCCGTACATGAGCTCGCGGTAGAGGTCGTAGTGCTGGCGCAGGGTGCGGCTGTGGACGCCGTGGATGCGCAGGATGTTGTCCTGGTCGTCGACGCGGTCGGCCTCGGGGATCGCGTCCGGGGGCAGGTAGTCGATGAACGCCATGGCGGTCTCCTCGAGGGACGACGGGCCCTCGGACCGGTTTCGTTGTGCGGCAGAGCTCGGAGGATTCTAGTACGCCGCCGGCGCGGCCGTACGGTGCGCCACCGCTCCAGGCTGGTACTCTCCTCATCTCGAAACGAGCTCTACGAGGAGACCCTCCATGCGTCTTGCCCTGGCCCAGATCCGCTCGACCCCGGATCGCGAGCACAACCTCCGTCGGGTTCTCGAGTCGATGGGTGAGGCCCACGCGCACGGTGCCGACGTGGTGGTCTTCGCCGAGGTCGTGCTCGACCGCTTTTTCCCCTGCCGCCGATGCGTGGACCCTGCCGCCGCGGCGGCCCTGGCCGAGACCGTGCCGGGGCCGACCACCGAGCGCGTCGCCGCGCGGGCTCGCGAGCTGGGGCTGGTCACCGTGTTCAACCTCTACGAGCGCCACGGTGAGCGCTTCTACGACAGCTCGCCGGTCTTCGACGCCGACGGCACGCTGCTCGGGGTGACGCGCATGATCCACATCACCGACTACGAGGGCTTTCACGAGCAGGACTACTACCATCCCGGGGATCGCGGCGCACCGGTGTACCAGACCCGGGCCGGGCGGATCGGCGTCGCCATCTGCTACGACCGCCACTACCCCGAGTACATGCGCGCCCTGGCCGCCGCTGGCGCCGAGCTGGTGGTGATTCCGCAGGCGGGGACCGTCGGGGAATGGCCCGAAGGGCTCTACGAGGCCGAGGTACGCACCGCGGCCTTCCAGAACGGCTACTTTGCCGCTTTGTGCAACCGGGTCGGGGACGAGGGCGCGCTGGTCTTCGCCGGTGAGTCCTTCGCCGTCGATCCCGCGGGGCGTGTGCTGGCGCGGGGAGCGAGCCTCGAGGAGGACCTGGTGGTGGTCGATCTCGACCTGGGGGAGTGTGCGAGCTCGAACGGCCGGCGGCTCTTCTGGCGCGACCGCCGCCCCGAGCTCTATCGCCAGTGGCTCGAGATCGACCCCGCGCGTTGAGCGGCCGGCCCCTGCCGTACAATCGCAGCTGCTTCGGGACGAACGATGATCGAAACCCTCCTCGCCGCGATGACGGTGTACCTCGCCGCCGGTCTGCTGTTCGCGCTCGTCTTCCAGGCCGCGGGGCTCCGCCGGGTCGATCCGGCGACCGCCGGTGCCGGCTGGGGGTTCCGCCTGCTGGTGACACCGGGGCTGGTCGCCCTGTGGCCGTGGCTGGCTTTGCGCTGGCGCCGGGCGCTTCGGGGGGAAGAGACCGCCGGCGGCGTCGAGGCACCGATCGGTCCGCGGGCGCTGCGAACCGGGCATCGCCGACTGGCCTGGGCGTTGCTGCTGGTGGTGCCCATCGCGGGCGCGGCCTTGACGCTCCGTCCCGCACCGGCCCCCGCCGGGGCGCCGCGGCTCTTCGCAGCTCTCGCCGGCGAGCCGCCGGCCGGAGAGGTCCTCGAGAGCGAATCCAGGGCTTTCGGCGACCTGCCCATCGCCCTCGAGGTGCGGCGCTCGGAGGATGGTGGGCGGAGCGTCGTCCTCGACGTCACTAGCGATCTCGAGCAGCCGGCGCTCGGGCTCTACCTCGGTGCCGAAGCGGTCCCCGACGGGACCTCGTTGCCGGCCGGGGCGATCTTTCTAGGCGCGGTCTACGGGCCGGCCCGGCTCTCCTTCGAGCTGCCCGCTGCGGAGGTCGGCTCGCTCTGGCTCTACTCGCTGGCGCATGCCGAGCTGGTCGCCCGTCACGATCTCGCCACCGAGGCCGCAGCCGAGGCCGAGGGCTAGGAGGCGAGAATGTCAGTCGGCTACAGCGCAGTCCAGTGGAACCGTCAGAAGAAGGTCTACGACCTCTGGCTCGGGATCCTGGTGGCGCTCACCGTCGGTGCCTTCGCCGGGGTCAGCGTCGCAACCCATCCGCGGATTACCGCCGAGACGTTGCTCCTGCGTTCGAGCGCTCTGGCGGCGGTGGTGCTGATCCACGTCATCCTGGCCATCGGCCCGCTGGCGCGTCTCGACCGGCGTTTCCTGCCGCTGCTCTACAACCGGCGCCACCTGG
>JAGQSE010000375.1 GCA_020439725.1 Acidobacteriota bacterium | reverse complement strand
CGGCGTCGTCACCAACGCCTGGACCAGCGCCGAGCTCTTCCGCGGCTTCGAGGTCATCCTGCGTGACAAGGACCCCCAGGCGGGGCTGGTGGTGACGCCCCGTGCCTGCGGCATCTGCGGCGCCTCGCACCTCACCTGCGCGGCCTGGGCTCTCGACACGGCCTGGAGGACCGAAGTTCCTCGCAACGCCATCCTGGCGCGCAACCTCGGACAGCTCACCGAGAGCCTGCAAAGCCTGCCTCGGCACCACTACGGGCTGTTCATGATCGACCTGACCCACAAGAACTACTCCGGCAGCCGCTACTACGCCGAGGCGGTCAAGCGCTGGTCCCCGTTCACCGGCACCCACTACGAGCTCGGCGTGACGATCTCCGGCCGGCCCGTCGAGATCTATGCGCTCCTCGGTGGCCAGTGGCCGCACTCGAGCTACATGGTTCCGGGCGGGGTGATGTGTGCGCCGACCCTGACCGACGTCACCCGCGCCTGGTCGATCCTCGAACACTTCAAGAAGAACTGGATCGAGCCCATGTGGCTCGGTTGCTCGATGGAGCGCTACGAGGAGATCCAGTCCTTCGACGACTTCATGGCCTGGCTCGACGAGAAGCCCGAGCACGCCGACTCGGATCTCGGACTCTTCTGGCGGATGGGGCGCGACGTCGGACTCGACAAGTTCGGTCGCGGTCTGGGCAAGTACGTCACGTGGGGCTATCTGCCCCACGAGGACAAGTACAATCGCCCGACCATCGAGGGCCGCAACGCGGCGCTGATCATGAAGAGCGGTGTCTATGATGGTGCCACCGACAGCCACAAGCTCATGGACCAGGTGATGACTCGCGAAGACGTCGAGCACGCCTGGTACGACGAGCCCGGCGGTTTGCATCCCTTCGACCGGACCACCAAGCCGGTGGGCAAGAACCCTCACGATGTCGACGGCAAGTACTCCTGGGCGACAGCGGTGCGGCACGACGACAACGGCCGGCTCGAGGCGGGCCCCCTCGCCCGGCAGCTGGTCGCCGGCGGCCACCACGGCGAATCCTGGCAGCACTACGATCCGCTGGTGCTCGACATGTACAAGAACATGGGTGGTGCCAGCGTCCTGCTGCGGCACTTCGCGCGCATGCACGAGCTGGTCAAGCTCTACCGCCAGGCGGAACATTGCCTGCGCGAGTTCCGGCTCGACGATCCCTGGTACATCAAGCCCACCGAGACCGACGGCAGGGGTTGGGGGGCCACGGAGGCGATCCGCGGCGCTCTCTGCCACTGGATCGAG
Organism: Acidobacteriota bacterium; assembly: GCA_020439725.1. GTDB lineage: Bacteria > Acidobacteriota > Thermoanaerobaculia > Multivoradales > JAHZIX01 > JAGQSE01. Next base: position 3,386 of record JAGQSE010000375.1, on the reverse strand, counting down.
GTCAAGGGCGGCAAGATCAAGAACTACCAGATCATCGCGCCGACCACCTGGAACGTCGGCCCGCGGGCCGGCGACGGTGAGCGTGGTCCCATCGAGGAGGCGCTGATCGGTACGCCCATCGCGGATGCCGGCGATCCGGTCGAGGTCGGCCACGTCTGTCGGTCGTACGATTCGTGCCTGGTGTGCACCGTCCACGCCCACGACGCCAAGACCGGCGAAGAGCTGGCCCGATTCCGCACCGCGTGAGACCGGTCTCGGCGGGCGGTCCGTGGCGCTGCGCGCGGCCCGCCCGCCGGAGATGAAGGGGAGCATGAGCCGGCACAACGCCAAGGACGCCGCCCAGACCCTGCGCCGCATGGCGGAGATGATGGAGGCTGGCCTCGAGACCAAGACCGAGCCGTTTCCGGAGAACGCGGTCGCATTCGCCAAGATCCTCGACGAGCTCCGCGCTCTCGACGCCGACGATCTCGAGGGACGGTTGGTGATCGGCGGCTTCGTCGACCATCCCTACGGTCCCGAGGAGCAACGCTGCCAGGAGTGCATCTACTTCCTGGTCCATCGTCGCTGGTGCGACCTTCCCGAGCTGTCGGTGCCGGTGGAGCCGCACTGGTGGTGCCGCCTCTGGAAGATCTGAAGTGGAAGACCCGAAGATGACGAAGAGCGCCGCAGGCGATTACGGGGCCCAGCGAGACGAGATCGTCCGGCGCCTCGAAGGCGGGCTCGAGACCAACTGGGCGGACCGCGCCGACAGCCACGACAAGATCCAGCAGATCATCCGCCGTCTGCGGCAGAGCGACGGCACCCTCGAGTCGAAGCTGGTTCTCGCCGGCTTCACGCTCGAGCCGGTCGAGCACGGCGGGGTCGAGCAGGCCTGCGAGACCTGCATGTACTACCTGGTCCACCGCCGCTTCTGCGAGCTGCCGGGGCTCGATCTGCCAGTAGAGCCGCAATGGTCGTGCAACCTGTGGCGGATCTAGACGCCGACCCGCGCTCCGGCTCACCGGTTTCGGGTCGGGTGCCCGCGCTGCCACGGGTTGACTTGCGCCGCGGCAGCCTGCGGCTTTCGCGGCGGGTGTATGACACCTACTTCGCCGGTCTCGAGGCGGTGATCCTGCTGCCTCGGGACGGCGCCCTCCACATCCTCCCCGTACGCCATGCCGGTGGCGGAGGGTACCTGCTCAAACAGGTCAACGCCGCGGGCGACCGCACGGTGTTCGCCGGTTCGCTGCTCCGGGACCTCGGTGTCGCCGAGGTCTTCCTCGAGGGCGACGACGAACGGAGCTTCACCGCCCGGTGGAGCGCAGACCACGCAGCCCTGATCGTCGATCCCTTTCCCTAGCTCGCGACCGGAGCGGAGAACAGCGCCTCGGGTTCGGACCGCCCGCACGCTGGTCGGCTCCGACGGAGGAGCGCCATGGGAAGGTCCTTGGTTCGTCTCGCTGCAAACTTTCTTTGCTCTTCGCATAACAGCTAGACATCGCGGCGTCGGGATTAGATACTGCATCCACCATCATGGATCGCGGGCTCAGGAACGTCGCCGTCAACTCTTCAATGCGTCGACGCTAGAGCCGAGAACCGAGAGGGATCGCAACCCGAGCCGTGGGAAACCGCTTCCAGGAAGAGATCGCCGCCGCCCTCGCCGCCGTCGAGCGGGAGGACGCGACACCCATCGAGCGGGTCGAGATGCTCGTCGAGATCGCCATGGGCTTGCAGCACAAGCCCAAGAGTCCCGAGCAGCTTCTCGGAGCGGTAGACCTCTATCGCAAGGCTCTCGAGATCTGTCCGGAGGGAGAGACCTTGCTCGCGGCTCGGACGACGGCGCGCATGGCGACGGCGCTCCAGGCGGTGCCCAGCGACGATCCCGCCTTTCTCGATGAGGCACGACGAGCGCTCGAGGGCGCCCGCCCGGTGCTCGAGACCGAGGGTACGGCGGAGGAAGTGGCCGAGGTCGACATGAACCTCGGCCTCGTGCTTCAAGGTCTTGCAGGGCTGGGTCGGGCGCGGATCACCGATGCCATCTCGGCTCACCAACGAGCCCTGCGCGTCTTCCGCAGCACCACCCACCCCAAAGAATTCGCCATCCTGCAGAACAACCTGGCCACCGCCTTTCTCTCGGTTCCGATGACCGATGAGCGGGCGGCGATGCGCGAAGCCCTGGCGGTGAGCTCCTTCGAGGAAGGCCTCAAGGTCGTCAACCTGGTCGATCACCCGGCGGAATACGCGATGCTCCAGAACAACCTGGGCAACGCCCTTCAATACGCCTCCTCGAGCCACGCGGTGGAGAACAACCTGCGCGCCCTCGAGGCCTACGACGAGGCGCTTCGCGTCAGGACCCGGCGGGACATGCCCGTGGCCCACGCCAACACCCTCGCCAACAAGGCCAACTGTCTCGCCAACCTGCCCGACGACCCGGAGCGGCCGGAAGCGGGCAACCCGGAGAACCTGGCGGAAGCCCGGCGGCTGCTGCGCGAGGCGGCTGCGATCTTCGAGGAGCACGGGGACCTCGGCAAGGCGGCCCTGGTGGCCGAAGCCCTGGCCGGGATCGAGGTTCATTGAGGGCGCGATGACGAGCGTTTCTACCACCTGGCTCGGCAGAGCTCTTCGCTGCCGGCCGCGTTCGACCCGACAACCCAACAGGACCCTAGGGGAGGATGGATGACCACTTCGCAACTTCTGATCGCCATCGGGGTAGGCCTCGTCGCCTCGATCGCCGGGGGAGCCATCGGCGGCATCGTGACCGGTGGCAAGGCCTTGGGTAACGAGCTCGCGGCCACCATGGGGGCCTTCTACGGGCCCATCGGCGGCTTCCACGGGACGCTCATCGCGCTCTTGGTCTTCTACTTTCTCGGGCAGGGGTTCTGAGCGATGTGGGAAATGGCCCTGACCTCGATGAAGCTCTTCTTTGCCGGCAAGCTGTTCCAGAACCCGCTACGGGTCTTTGGCTTGAGCGTCGTCGGTGTGGCCATCGCGCTGGTCATCGCCGGAGCCTTGTTGTACCTGGGACTCGCGCCGGCGCTGGCAGCTGCGATCTCGGGCTTCGTAGCCGGCGTCGCGCAGCCATATCTCTTCCGCAACCTGAAGTACCGTTAGAGCACGATCCCGATCCAGGAAGAGACCAGGAGCCCCGATGGCCGTCGCCGAACCCGACACCGACTCCGCCACCCGTCGCCGCGGCGAGGTGATGGTGGAGCGCTCGTCCGGGAGCGAGCTGTCGGTGCTGCTCCGCGACCTCGAGGCCCTCGAGACCGTCTTCGAGGGTTGGGAGGAGAACCAGCGTGCCGCGGTGGAGGCCTATCGCACGGCCCTCGAGGCCCTCCACCGGGAGGCACTGCGGCGGATCATCGCCACGGTGAAGGAGGAGCCGGCGGCGCTCGTGCGGCTCAAGG
>JAGQSE010000374.1 GCA_020439725.1 Acidobacteriota bacterium | reverse complement strand
GCGCATCGACAACCGCACCCTGCTCGTCCATTTCGAGTCCGATGTCCTCTTCGACGTCGACTCGGCGACCCTCGACAGCTCGGCCCGCGGCGCCGTCGACGACATGGCGGTGGTCCTCAACGAGTACCCCAAGACCGCCATCGTGGTCCAGGGCTATACCGACTCCACGGGCAGCGAGACGCACAATCTCGAGCTGTCCCAGCATCGGGCGGAGGCCGTCCAGGCGCACCTGGTGCGCCGCGGCGTGGACCCGGCCCGGCTCACCGCCGTCGGCTACGGGGAAGGCTACCCGGTGGCGGACAACGGCACCGAGTCCGGTCGTCGGCTCAACCGCCGCGTCGACGTGATGATCCGGGCCAAGGCCGTGTAGAGACCGCCCCACTCCCTGCGGAGTGTTTCAAGGAGCCTTGGAGGGCTCTTCCGGCGCCTGCCGCTCCTCGGGGCTGCAGGCGCCTTCTCGTAGGATGCGCTCGAGCTTGGCACGGGTGAGGGGCTTGGCGACCACCGGGCCGCCGGAGGCGTGACGGGACGAGATCGGGTTGGCGCTGACCACCACAGTGCGCGCCTGCCAGCGGGCGTCCGCCAACAGGTCGTCGGCGGTGCCGTCGGGGAGGTTGTAATCCGCCAGCACCAGGTCGTAGCTGCGGCTCGCGAGGAGCTCCCGGGCCGTGGCGATGTCCGGGGCCGCCTCCGCGGTAACCCGCAGGATCTTGAGCAGCTCGAGCAGCGCTTGGCGTTGCAACGGATCGTCTTCGACGCACAGGACTCGACAGGGTGGTTTCGGAGAGGTCATGCCATGCCGCTCGCTCGCTCTCCCCGTTGCCCGTCCCCGTCGGGAATCGGGTCCCCTGGTTGGCGTCGAGGCAGCCGGACCTCGAAAGTGGTGCCCTCCTCCTCGGTCGAGGTGACCTCGACCCGGCCGGCGTGGGCCTCGGCGATGGATCGGACGATGTACAGGCCGAGCCCGAGCCCGCCGGGCGAGTCGGAGGCGCGGCGGAAGGGTTCGAAGAGCGTGGCGCGGGCCGCTTGTGGGATCGCCGGGCCGCGGTTCGAGACCCGGATCACGAGCTCGTCGGTGTCGATCTCGCTGACCACCTCGATGGGCTGCTCGGGATCGCCGTGGTTCAAGGCGTTGGCCAGCAGGTTCGAGGCGACCTGTCCGAGCCGATCCGGGTCGAAGACCGCGGTGCCCTCGCCCCGGCGCTCGAACCGGATGTCGCGGTCCGGGTGGGCGACGTGGGCTTCATGGATCACCTGGGAGGTCACTTCGTGGAGGCTGGCGGTGCGGGGGTCGGTGGGGATGCCCCCGCCGAAGCGGGCCTTCGAGTAGTCGAGCAGCGTCTCGATGAGCCGCACCGCGCGATCGGTGCTGTTCTTGATGATACTCAGCATCTTGCCCTGGGCCCCACCGCCGTCCAGGGTCGCCTCGAGGACGGCGCTGGCGGTGACGATGGCGGACAGCGGGCTTCTGAGGTCGTGACCGACGATCGACATCAGGTGGCTCTGCAGCTCGGCGAGGACTCGCTGCTCCTCCTCGCGCCGCTTGCGGACGGTGATGTCACCGACCACGCCGAACAGGCGGGGCCGGCCGTCGGGCAGCTCTGCGGTCTTGCCGCGGACCTGGAGCCAGCGGTCGCCGGCGTTGGGCGTCAGGCGCAGCTCGACCCCGGCCTCGACATCCGAGGCGGCGGCGTCGAGGAGCTGGCGCAGGGGAGCCCGATGGTCGGGATGGATGCGTCGCAGGACCTCCCGCACCGAGATCTTCTCGACGCCGTCGTCGAAACCGAACAGCCGCCGGAAGGCGCCGGTGGGCGAGATCTGCGGCTGCTCGAGGTCCCATTCCCAGCCCCCCAGCTCCGCGCTCTCCATGGCCAGCCGCAGCCGTTCCCCCTCGCGCGCCAGGATCTCGTTGACCCGCCGCTGCTGCTCGAGGTGAAACGCGCGCTCCTTGGCCTGGCGGTTTTCTTCTTCGAGCTTCTGACGGCGCAGCTGCACGCGAAGCCGTGCGCGCACCACCTCGAAGTCCGCGGACTTGGCGATGAAGTCGTCGGCCCCCGCCTGCAGGCCGGCGAACATGGTGTCGGGCTTCTCGTCGGCGGTGAGCATGATGATCGGCGTGCGGCGGTAGCGCGGGTTGTGCCGCAGCCGGCGGCACAGCTCCTGCCCGGAGATGCCCGGCAGGGTGAGGTCGAGGAGGATCGCCTGGACCCGTTGCGAGCCGAGCACCGACAGCGCCTTCTCACCGGTGGTGGCGGTGAGCACCTCGAGCTCCTCGGACTCGAGGGCGTCGGTCAGCGCGCCGAGATAGGTCTCGCTGTCGTCGACGGCGAGGACGGTCAGGCGGGTGGCGTCGCAGACCGTGCCGCCGGCCGGTGGCGCCGGTGCGATCTGCACCGCCAGCGTGACCAGCTCGCCGCGCTCGTAGGGCAGAGGCACGGTGTAGAGCTGCTCGTCGTAGGGGATGTGCAGCTGCTCTTCGGGCTCGCACAGCAGGATGCACGGCGTCTCGAGGCGGCCCGCGGAGTTGCGGAGCTCTTCGATGAGCCGGCGGGCGTCGCCGTCGGGCAGCTCGAAGGCGGTGATGACCACCGACAGGAAGCCGGCCTCGACCAGCTCGAGGGCCTCGGCGAGCGTGCTCGCCTCGCTGGTGTCGATGTCCTCCGCCGACAGGGCGCCGGCGATGTCCTTGCGCAGCGTCAGGCTGGAGTGGACCACGAGGGCGCAGGGGCGATCGTGGTCGCGCGACTCAGGGCTCACGGCAGACCTCCTTCAAGAAGCCGGGGATGGCGGGTAGCGGAAGCGTGTGCTCGGCGGCTTCGAGATCGAGCGCGGCGGCGGGCATGCCGAAGACGGTGGAGGTGGCGCGGTCCTGGACGAAGGTGACGGCGCCGGCGCGGCGCAGCGCCGCGAGACCTGTGGCGCCGTCGCGGCCCATGCCCGTGAGGAGGCCGGCGACGATGCGCTCGGGCTCGGCGCTGGCGGCGAGGGATTCGAAGAGAACGTCGACGGACGGACGGCAGGAATGGCGCTCGGGACCGTCGTCGAGGACGAGCCGCTGGCCACGGACCACCAGGTGCCGGTCCGGTGGCGCGAACAGGACCTGACCGCCGCAGCGGCCCAGGTCCTCGCCTCCCCGGGCCTCGGCGACGGTCATGGGGACCTGGCCGCTCAGCCAGTCGGGCAACGCCAAATGGAAGGGTTCGCCCAGGTGGAGCACGACGAGCACCGGGCAATCGAGCTTGCCGAGTCTGCGGAGGATCTGCGCCAGCGCCCGCGGACCTCCGGTGGACGTGCCGAGGGCGATGAGACGAGCTCCCCGGTGCGGCGCGTCGAGCGGTGGGTCCGCGGCCCTGGCACCTCGTTCGGCACGCTCGCGGAGACCCGCGATGTGGGTGATGACCCGGACGCGGGCGACGCGGCGCAGCCGGCGCAGAAAGCTCTCGTCCCAGTCCGCGTCGCCGTCGCCGGGGCGCGGCTTCTCGAGGACGTCGACGGCGCCGGCGGCGAGGGCGTCGAGGGTCTTGAGCAGCTCGCCGCGCTCCTGGGAGGCCGAGATGATGAGGATCGGGGTCGGGCACAGGGCCATGATCCGGCGGGTCGCGTCGAGGCCGTTGCCGCCCTGCATCATCATGTCGAGGGTGACGACGTCGGGGCGCAAGCGCTGGCACAGCTCGAAGGCCTCGTCGCCATCCCGGGCCTCGCCGGCGACCCGGAAGCCGGGACTCCGCTCCAGGCTGTCGACGATGCGCCCACGCACCGTCGGAGAGTCGTCGACCACCAGGACGTCGAGGGGCTTCAGGGACATCGGATCAGCCCCCGCACCAGCTCGAGGAAGTGCGGCTGGTCGAACTCGCCCTTGACGATGTAGGCGCTGGCGCCGGCCGCGCGACCGCGCTCACGGTCCTGGCGGGTGTCGCGGGAGCTGATCAGCATGGCCGGGGCGGGATCGACGGCGTCGCGGGTCCGCTCGAGAAAGGTGAAGCCGTCCATGCCCGGCATCTCGATGTCGACCAGGAGCAGGCCGAAGCTCCGTTGGGCGACCCGGAGCAGCCCCTCCGCCGGCGTGGCGGCGGTCTCGACCTCGAACCCCGCGGCCTCGAGGATGCTCTGTTGCAGCATGCGGCTGGTCAGCGAGTCGTCGACCACCAGGATCGGCAGCTGCCCGGCCTCGACCGGGCGTGCGTCGAGCCCCGGCTTCGAGGTCAGCGCGGTCACCAGGTGCTGGACCGAGAGCATCGGGATCGCCTCGCCGGCGCTGCCCCGGCCGATGCCGCTCACCGCCGGCGCGGGACCGGTCCAGCGGGGCAGCGGGAACACCGCCAGCTCGGCGGTTTCGTGGATCATGTCGACGGCCAGGGCCACCTGCTGCTGGCCGTGGCGCAGGACGAGGGCGAAGCGGTAGCAGCCGGTTTCGACGTCGAGGTGGAGCGCCCGTCGCAGACTGCCCAGGACCACCGTGCGGTCCTCGAGGACCAGTTCCTCGGCGAGCCGGGTCTTCTCGGAAAGACGCACCACCTCGACCAGGGAGTGCAACGGCAGCGCGATGCGCCGGCCGCAGGCCGTGGCGTGGATCGCCGGCACGGCGTAGGTCGAGAAGGGGACCCGGATCTCGAGGGTGGTGCCGCGAGCCGCCTGCCCGGTGAGGAAGCGCACGTCGCCTTGGAAGGCCACGACGCGTTGGCGGAGGGCGTCGAGACCGATGCCCCGGCCCGCCACCTCGTCGACCCGGCCCGCCGTCGTCACCCCGGGGCGGAAGGCGAGCTGCGCCAGGCGTTCCTCGCCCCAGTCTTCGCCCTCGCCGAGGCGGAGGACGCCGGCCCTCTCGGCCGCCCGGCGGATCGCTTCGAGGTCGAGCCCGGGGCCGTCGTCGGCCACCTGGAAGATCAGCATCGTCCCTTCGCGCCGGCCGTGGACGGTGATCTTGCCCGAGCCACCGGCCGGGATGCCGTGGGTCACCGCGTTGGTCACCGCGTGGAGCAGCGGATCGCGCAGCGCTCTGGCCAGGTCGGCGTCGAAACGTGCCGAGTGCCCGTCGAGCTCGACCACCACTTGCTTGCCCTGGCTTCGCGCCAGGTCGCGGGCGGCACGGCGAAGGAAGGTCAAGAGGTCGGTGGCCGGGGCCAGACGCAGGTCCTCGACCGCTAGGCGCAGCTCGCCGAGCTCGCGCACCGCCACGTCGAGCTCGTCGCGGACGGTGGTGGCGAGGTGCGAGCTGACCGCGTCCGGAGCTCGCTTGCCGCGGGTCCGATGGCGCTCCGCGAGACGCCGCCGGCTGCGCACGACCCGGGCGCTGATCATCAGCGTGCGATGGATGAGCTCCTCGAGCTCCCCGTTCTGGGTCTCCCGCCGCCGCTTCCCCGGCGTCTTCGGTGCCGGTGACGGCGCTGGAGCGGGCTCAGGTGGTTCAGGCTTTCGGCCGCTGGTGCCCTGAGGGCCGGTGGCGGGCCTTGGTACCGTCGGCGCCGCCGGCCGATCGGTGGCTTCGGGCAGCTCCCGGAGCTCGGCAGCGATACCGTCGAGGGTGTTGAAGAGGGGTTCGAGACCCTCGTCGCGGGCGCCGTCGCGCCACGCCGCCAGCTGGTCCTCGAGACGGTGGGATAGATGGGCCGCCGTCTCGAGACCCACCACCCGCGCCGCGCCCTTGAGGGTGTGGGCGGCGCGCAGGAGGTCGAGGACACGCTCGGAACGCGGCTCTTCCTCGAGGTCGAGGAGACCTTGAGAGAGGCGTTCGTGGAGCTCCGCCGCTTCGACGCGGAAGTAGCGGTAGGGGTCCTTCGACAAGAGATCAGGTCTCCCGGACGTTGGCGTCGTTGCGCACCAGTCGGGCCAGCGACCGTGCCAGGTTCGCCAGCTCGCTGGCCATCTCCCGCGCCTGTTTCGCGGTGACCTCGCCTTCGCGGGCGCCCTGGGTGACCTCCGCCAACGCGGTGTTGACCTGCTCGACGGCGCTGGTCTGCTGCTGGGTGCTGAGCTCGATCTCGCTCGCCGCCTCGGCGGTGTTCGAGATCAGCTCGGCGATGCGCTCCCACAGGTCGGTGATCTGGGTCACCGAGCGGCGGCCTTCGTCGACCGCCTTCGATCCTTCCTCGGTGGCCATCACCGTGGTGTTGGCGGCGGCGCGCATGTCGTCGATGAGGTCGCGGATCTCACGGCTCGAGACCCCGACCCGGTCGGCCAGACGGCGGATCTCGTCGGCGACGACGGTGAAGCGCTTGCCCGCCTCGCCGGCGCCCACCGCCTCGATGGTGGCGTTGATGGCGAGGATATTGGTCTGCTCGGAGAGCTCGTTGATGATGTCGAGGATGCCCCCGGCCCGCTGGCTCTGCTTGCCGAGCTCGAGCATGTGCTCGACGACGGAGTCGACCTGGCGACGGATCGTGGTCATCCCCGAGTCGACCCGCGACACGGCCTTGGCACCGGATTGAGCGGAGCGAGCCGCGTCGGCAGTGAGGTCCGCCACCTGGGCGGCGCTGGCAGAGATCTGGCGCGACGTCGCCAAGAGCTCGCGGAGCGTCGACGTCACCTGGATGGTCGCCGTCGCCTGCTCGCGGGCGGCGCTGGCCTGCTGGTTCGACGCCACCTCGAGCTCCACCGCCGAGCTCTGCATGTGGGTCACGGCGTTCTTGAGCTCGCGGTTGACCCGGCGCGAGAGCAGCATCGAGACCCCCAACGCGAGGATCGTCGACAGCGTCGCCAGCGCGATGAGCAGCGAGTTCGCCCGCTGGGTCCGAGCCCGGGTCTCGGCCTCCTGGCGCTCGATGGCGGTTTCCTTGGCGGTGACGAAGCGGTCGATGAGGTCGATGAGCTCGTCGAACTGGGGCCGGGCCTCGTCCTCGAAACGCGCCTCGAGAGCCCGCTCGTTGGCGCCGTCGGTCTCGTCGATGACGGTCTTGACCGTGTCGATCCAGCGCTGGTTGGCGTCGAGGACCTCGCGCAGCGCCTGGCGCTCCGCGTCGGAGCGCAGGAGGTCGCCGATCTCGGTCTCGTCGCGCCTGATCTCGAGGGTCGCCTGGTCGAGGCGGTTCAGGAACCGCTCCTCACCGGTGATGACGTAGGCGCGAAACGCCGCCGACTCTTCGTGGACGCGGCCGCGCAGCTGTTCCACCTGGACCAGCCCCCGATAGTGGCGGACGACCTCGCGCTCGGCCTCTTCGACGACGCTGGTGGAGGAGATCCCCACGAGGGCGACGAGGACGAGCAGCAGGACACAGGCGAGAAAACCGGCGCCGATGCGCTGGCCCAGGCTCCAATCGGACATCTTTCACTCTCCTCCCTCTCCGGTGAGCTGCCGGAGACGGTCGAGGATCGCGTCGGCGTCGAGGATCTTGAGATCGTTCTCCCCGTGGCGGACGCGACCGATGAAGGGCGACCCATGGCCCGCGGCGTCGGCGCGGATGGTGTCGGTTTCGACCAGGAACTGTCCCGCCAGGCCGTCGACGGCGAGCACCACCGGCGCGCGCTGGAGCACGAGGAGCCAGCGGGGCTCCCCAGCTTCCAGGTCGAGGAGCGAGGCGAGGGAAAAGCAAGGGTAGACGCGGCCACCGAGACTGACCAGACCGAGGAGCTCGTCGAGGGAGGTGGGCAGCGGCACGACCGTGTCGACTTCGTGGAGCGAGGCGAGGTGGTCGACCGCGATGGCCGCCTCGGTCTCGCCCAGGGTCAGGAGCAGCAGCCGGGTCGAAGCCGGCCTTTCGATGTCGGCCGGGCGCGAGAAGCTGTCGTCGAACTCGAGACGCAGCCGTTCGGCGGAGACGGCGAGGTCGCCTGCGGTGCCCGGGCGCTTCACGACTCGCTCTCCAGCCCCCGCAGCTGGGCGCGACACAGGGCGATCAGCGCTTCGCGGCGGAAACCACCGCCGTAGAGCAGCAGCTGCGACGACTCGGTGATCTCGAGCAGGCTCTCGGCCCGCTCGAGATGTTCGGCGGCGGTTTCGCTGTCCCCCTCGTGGAGGGCCAGCCGGCCCAGGTGGAGATGCGCCATGGCAAAGCCGGGATCGAGGTGCACGGCGGTCTCGTCGTGCTCCTGGGCCCGGTCGAGGGCACCTTCGAGCTCGGCACACAGCGCCAGCAGGTAGTGGGCACCGGCGTGGAGGCTGTCGAGAGCGAGGATCGCGTGGCAGGCGGCGCGGGCCCGCTCGACGTCGCCGCGGTTGGTCAGCAGCACCGCCAGGACGGTCATCGCCTCGACGTCGTCGGAGCCGCCGTCGCGCACCGAGCGTTCGGCCAGGGTCAGCGCCTCCTCGAGGCGTTCGAGGCGAAGCAGCTCGAAAATCCGGGACCGGTCCTCGGCCGTGGCCTCCCGGGTACTGGGGGCCTCGCCGTCACGAGTCACCCTGGGCGTGGCGCCGCTGCCGGCGGCGGCCTGGGCGTCGGGCCTGCCGGGGAAGCTCCCGAGATGGCTCCGCACCGGGCTCGGAGGCACTTCGCCGGTCGGAGCCGCCGGAGCCTTGGATGCCAGCCGACGGTAGTAGAAGGTGCCGTGGGTGTGCTCGACGGAGAAGTCCCGGGAGATTCCACGCAAGCTCTCGGTGTGGCCGAGGAAGAGGAAGCCCCCGGGCGCCAGGGCCTGGGAGAACCGCCGGATCAGCTCGCGGGTCACCCCGAGCCGCAGGTAGATGATCACGTTGCGACAGAAGATGACGTCGAAGGATGCCGGCGCGAGCAGGTCGGAATTGTCCTCGGCCAGGTTGCGTGCTTCGAACCTCACCCGGCGCCGGATGTCCGGCGACAGCACGAAGCGGTCGCCTTGGGTCTCGAAGTAGCGCCGCCGGTAGCTCGCGGCGATGGCGCGCAGAGACCAGCGGGTGTAGACGCCTTCCTCGGCCCGCGCCAGCGATTGGGTATCGAGGTCGATACCGGTGATCTCGACCTGGTCTTCGAGCCGCGGCCACTCTTTGGCGATCAGCATCGCCAGGCTGTAGGGCTCCTCACCGGTGGCGCAGCCCGCCGACAGGATCCGCAGAGGGGTGGTGCCACGCCGGGTCTCTAGCCACTCGGGGACCGCCCGCTCGGAAAAGGCTGCGAAGTGCTCGGCATTGCGAAAGAAGTAGGTCTCTCCCACCGTCAGCTGAGTCGCCAGCTCCTGCTCTTCGCGCGGACCGAGCAGGCCGCTCTCGAGACGGCTCAGGTAGGCCTCCTCGGAAACCAGGCCGTTGAGCTTGGTCCGCCGGTGGAGGAGCTGCTCGAGGGTCTCTTCGAGGCTGCCCTCGAGCAGCAGCCCGAGGCGCAGGCCGACATGGCGGCGAAAGCGCTCGAGGGTGGCGATGCGGCCGCGGGTCTTCACGCCGACGCCTCGCCGCCACCGGTGGCCGTGCCCTCGAGCAGCGGTAGGATGCGCGCGCCTTCGAAATGCAGCAGGATGTCCCGGTCGAGGGCGCCGATGCGCGTCAGGGTGCCCGCCGCGCTCTCGCTCAGGAGCGGTGCCTCGTCGAGCTCGTCCGGTTGGAGCCAGCGCACCTCCTCGACCCCGTCGACGGCCACCGCCAGCGGCCCGGGAGACCGCAGCGTGACCCAGCGCGAAGGCGGCGGCGGTGAATCCTCCGACAGCAACCGCCGCAGGTCGAGGACCGGCACCGAGCGACCTCGGACCACCGCCAGGCCGGCGACCGCCGGTAGCGCTCCGCGGATCGTGGACATCGCCAGCGGCCGCAACACCTCGCCGATCTGGGACAGCTCGATGGCGCACAGCAAGCGACCGGCGCGGACCACGAGGAACGGTTGGGGTTCTGGCTTCATCTCGGCTTCCGAGCGTCCTTCGAGCTCTGGCCGGCGTGGCATCGAGAGTGCATCAGGCACCCGTGGAGCACGTCCGGTTCGGCGGTCTTGCCGCGCTAGAGAGTACAGCAAGCTGCATACCCGGCGCCGACTTCGGCTCGGCGGTCACGCCGCGGGTCGAAACCGAGGAGCTACCGACGAATCGCCGGTATTTTGTGCAAGAGCGATTGTAGGAAAGACCGAGGCGGCGCCCACCGAACCATGTGGATGGGGCTCCGCGGGACGCCCTCCGAACTCTCGGAGAGCGGGGATGTCAATTCAGGAGGGAGACGCCGATGAAGATCGTTACCGCGCCGAGCCGAACAGCCGGCAACCGCCTCGTCGTGGCCGCCCTGGGGTTGGTCACCGGGCTCTGTCAGGCCTGTATGTCCTTCGGCCCGCCATCCGTCGAAGAGGCCTTCGCCGGCCGTCCGGCACCCGAGGCCCGTACCTACGAGCTGCCCGACGGCAAGACCCTCTCCGCCCACGAAACCGGCAACCCGGACGGCCCGTTGGTCCTCTTCATCCACGGCACCCCGGGCTCGTGGAACGATTTCGGCCATGTCATGGCCGATCCGGCGGTGGCCTCGAAGGCGTGGCTCGTGTCGGTGGACCGCCCGGGTTGGGGGGAGTCCTCGGAGACCGGGCTCGAGCCCTCCCTCGAGGAGCAGGCGGCCGCCCTCGAGCCGGTGCTCGCCGCCCATTCGAATCAGCTTCCCGCCATCGTGGTCGGCCATTCCTACGGCGGCCCCGTCGCCGCCCTGCTGGCGATGAAGGAACCGGAACGGGTCGGTGGCCTGGCCATCGTCGCGGGTTCCATCGACCCGGCCCTCGAGAAGCCCAAGTGGTACCAGAAGGTCGGCGCCTGGCCGGTGGTCAAGCACTTGATCCCCAACGCCCTTGCCGGGGCCGATCAGGAGATCCTGCGTCTCCACGATCAGCTCGAGGCCATGTCCGGTGGCTGGCCGAAGCTCGCCATGCCGGTCATCGTGGTCCAGGGCGAGAAGGACAGCCTGGTCGACCCGGCGACGGCGGACTTCGCGGAGCGGGTGATCACCGAGGCGCCTCTCGAGGTGCGCCGCATCCCCGACGTCGGCCACCTGATCCCCTGGGAGCATCCCGAGCTGATCACTGCCGCGGTGGCGGACCTGCTCGCCGACGAGGTGTCGGCCTCGGCGCCGGCGCGCTGACGACGCCTCGATCCCTCCAGACGACGATGCCCCGGCGCCCAATTCGGGGCCGGGGCATCGTGAAGCCGTGATCGCACGGCGAACCCGGGACCGGGATCAGCCCTTGGTGCTGTCCTCGATCTCCGCCTTGGGCGCGTTGGTCCTGACCGAAGCGATGCCGTTCTCCATCGAAGCCTTCGAGGCGTACATCTGGCTGGTGCCGATGACCTGCTTGTTGGCGGCCAGCAGATTGAAGAAGTGCTTGCCGTTCGACGACTCCTTGCGCTCGAAGCGCGAATCCTCGGCGCTGTTGGTCTTGACCGACTCGATGCCGTTCTTGCACGCGGGCTTCCCGGCATAGCCCTGGCTGGTCAGGATCACCTGGCCGTTGGTGGCGGTCAGGGTGAAACGGAACTTGCCCTGCTTGTCGGTGGTGATTTCGAAGCGCGGATGCTTGGCCATGGGGGCGATCTCCTTCTTCGTTGAATGCGTCTGGAAATGTTGTCTTGATGGTATCGCGGATCCGTCTCGTCTGGGGACATGTCGATTTCGCCGACGGGCAGGTGTGACCGCCGACCGCGAGCGGGGCCGCGGTGGCGGCTCTGGTTATGATCCCGCCGTGAGCACGAACTCCGAGAGCACCGGCCGCTGATGCGCCGCAGATGAAGGGTCGCCGATGAAGCTCGCCGTGGTCGGTGGCGGTACCGCCGGATTCATGGCGGCGGCGCACCTTTCGAAGCGTTTTCCGGAGCTCGAGCTGGTCCACGTTTTCGACTCGGGACACCCCCCGCTGGGGGTCGGCGAGGGGACGCTACCGGCCTTTCCGCCATGGCTCCACCGGGTCACGGGGCTCGAGCTCCCCGAGCTCGTCGAAGCCTGCGACACGACCTACAAGCTCGGTATCCGCTTCGAGGGTTGGGGAAGCGCGAACCCGGTCTTCTTCCACAACTTCGGCGCCGGCTCCTATGCCTATCACCTGTCGGCGGAGAAGCTTCCGGCGTTGCTCGACGCGGGCATCCACGCGGAGCGCATCGACCGCCGGGTCCGGATGCTGGTGAGCGACGGCCGGCGGGTCGAGCTCCGCTTCGAGGACGGTGGCCCGCCCCTCGTTGCCGACCTGGTGGTCGACGCGCGGGGCTTCCCCGGCGCTCTCGACGACGGCGAGCACCTGGGGATTCGAGGCATCCCCACCAACGCCGCGCTGTTGCGCCGCGGCCCTGCGGGCGAGCTCCTGGGTGGCACCCGTGCGGTGGCGAGGCCCCACGGTTGGATCTTCGTCATCCCGCTGGCGCGCCACACCTCGTATGGCTATGTCTTCGACGAGCGAACGAGCTCCGCGGGAGAAGTCAGCGCCGAGTTCGACCGCTTTCTCGATGAGGACGGCGTCGACCATGGAACCGTCGAGACCACCGGTGAGCGCCTGCTCCGGTTCCCGAGCTTTCGGCGGCGATCCTTTTTCGACGGCGCGCTCTTCCATCTGGGCAATGGCGCCTCCTTCCTCGAGCCCCTCGAGGCCACCGCCATCGGCTTGGTGCTACACCAGCTCCAGGTGCTGACCTACTGGCTGGCGGACGAGCTGGTGGGGGTCTCCGGCGACGAGAAGCGCTCCACCCGAGTCCTCGCGGAGATCGACCGCGAGCTGGGTGGGGCGGTCGACGCCGTGGGGCTCTTCGTCGCCTGGCACTATCTCGCCGGCTCGGCGTGGGAGACGCCCTTCTGGCAGAGCGCCCGTGAGGGCGCCGAAAGGGTCCTGGCAAGCGCCCGCGGTACGGACGTCGGGGCGCGCTTCGAGGTGCTCCTCGCCATGGCCCGCGAGATCCCCGAGGACGCCGTCGCGAACCTTCGGGACCGCGAGGTCTTCGAACACGAGGTGGCGCCGGTGCTGCGGCGGTCTGCGCGGCTCAAGCACGCCTTCGGCGGCTTCGACGCCGCGAGCTTCGCGCAGGTGGGCCGCGGTCTCGGCTTGCTCGGTTGATGGGCCGGCGGGCTAGGCCTCGCCGTCCGGCGCCAGCGCCTCGACCGCGTTGTGGGTGCTCAGGAAGACCCGGCCCGGCGCCAGCTTGGCGAGCAGATCGGAACGCTTGAGACGGTCCATGACCGGGCCCTTGACCTCCGCCAGATGCAGCGTCACCCCGGCCTGGCGCAGGCCGGTGATCAGCCGGTCGAGGCTCTCCAACGCGCCGCCGTCGATGAGGTTGACGGCGCTGGCGATGAGCACCAGGTGCTCGACCTCCGGACGCCGTGCCACCATCTCGAGGACACGACCCTCGAGGTAGGCGGCGTTGGCGAAGTAGAGACTCTCGTCGATCCGCACGAGAAGGAGCTTGGGCCAGGTTCGGACCGGATGGCGGAGCACGTTGCGGAAGTGCTCGCCGTTGCCGAGGCGCCCGACGACGGCGATGTGCGGCCGGCTGGTCCGTGCCAGGTGGAGGGCGACCGCCGCAACGACTCCGGTCAGGACGCCGTGCTCCACCCCGACCACCAGTACGGCGACGAAGGTCACCGCCCAGGCCAGCGCGTCGCTCTTGCTGTACCGCCACAGGCGCCGGAAGGCGTTCGGTTCGAAGAGTCGGCTCACCGCGACGACGATGATCGCCGCCAGCACCGCCCGGGGCAGCGAGCGGAACGCCGGGGTCAGCGCGACCAAGGTGAGGGCGACGAGGGCGGCGGCGGTCACCGACGCCACGCCGCTCCGCGCCCCGGCCTGGTCGTTGACCATCGAGCGGCCGAGGCCGCCGCTGACCGGGAAGGCGCCGGTCAGCGAAGCTCCCAGATTGGCGGTGCCGAGGCCCCGGAGCACCGCATCGGGCTCGACCCGCTCACGATGGCGCGAGGCGAGGGCCTTGGAGATGGCGAAGCTCTCGACGAAGCTGATCAGCGAGATCGCCAGGGCCGAGGGTAAGAGGGCCCTCACCGCTTCGAAGGAAAGCGCCGGTAGCGAGGGCACGGGCAGTCCCGCCGGGATCGCTCCCACCACCGCGACGCTGTCGAGGTCGAGCCGGGTGACGGCCAGGCTACCCAAGGCCACCGCGGCGAGGGGACCTCCCCGCGCCAGAGCGGAACGCAGCACCTCCGGCAGCGGGCGCAACGAGCGGTGGACGATCTTGGGGAAGACCAGGAGAAGGAGGATGGCGCCGACGCCCAGGGCCAGGGTCGCAAGATCGGTCTCGGCGGCGTCGGCCAGGAGATTCGACACCCGCTCGGCGAAGCTCGATCCGGGCTCGCGGTGGATTCCGAGCAGGGGAGGCAGCTGGTTGGCGGCGATGACCAGCGCGGCGGCGCTGGTGAAGCCCGAGATCACCGAATGGCCGAGGAGGTTGGCGAGGAAGCCGGCGCGCAGCAAACCGAGGGCGAGCTGGATGACACCGACCAGGAATGCCAAGACCACCGCCCAGGCGAGGGTGTCGGCGGAACCGGCCGGCGTCAGGCGAGCCAACGAGCTGCCGACCAGGAGCGCGGTGATGGCGGTCGGCGCCACCGACAGCGAGCGCCCTTTTCCGAACAGGCCGTAGAGGGTCACCGGCACGACGCTGGCGTAGAGCCCCATCTGCGGCGGCAAGCCCGCGAGCAGCGCGTAGGCCATGCTTTGGGGGACGAGGAGGACCGCGACGACGGCACCGGCGAGGAGATCCGCGGGCAGATCGGCCCGCCGATAGTCGAGGAGCCACCAGCGCGGCGTCGATAGGGGGTGGCTCATCGGGGATGGGCTGCCTTGGGGCGAGAAAAAGGGGGAGGCGGCCGGGATTGCGCCGAACGCCGGACCAGGCCGGAGAGGAATGGCCGCCTCCCCAAAAGAGGCTTCAAAGCCGGCCCGTCGCCGAGCCGGCGGTCGCGTCGCCGCGGACGAGCCTAGGACCCGTCGTCGGTGCGGTTGGGGCAGTTGGCGCACGCCGGGCAGCCCGCGCCCTGACCGGCGCCAGGTCCCCGCTGCTCGGTCCCGCCGTCTTTCATGCCGGGGCCCTGGCCCTTCATGCCGGGGCCCTTGCCCATCTTGCCGCAGCCGCAGCCGGCACCGTCACCGCGCATGCCGTCGCCCTTCATGCCCTTGCCTTGGCCCATCTGCCCCATCCTGGGACAGCCGCCGGCGCCGGGACCGGCTCCCATCGAGCCGCCGGGCGGGGTGTAGGTGCCGCCGCCGTCGACACAACGCTGGTAGGCGGGCAGATGCCTTTCGAGCGAGGCTGCACGGTTGCGCTCGGCCACCGCGACGACGTCGGCGGGTGGATCGAGGGCCAACAGGTGGTCATAGAGCGCGGCATTGGCCTTCTCGTCCTCGACGGCGCTCTTGCAGGCGTCGAGCAGCGAGTCGAACTGCGGTGCGGGCATGGCCTCCTGCCCCGGGATGGTCAGGCCGCGGCGCAGGAAGACCGCTTCGAGGGCTGCGGCGTGGCGGATCTCCGCCTCCTGCGTGTGGAGGAAGGGCAACACCTGGCCGAAGCTCTCGACCACCGCGCCGTAGATCACTTCGGCTCGGCGCTCGTCCTGGAGCGCCGCGGTGACGGCGGCGGTGACCTCCGGCGTCAGCGGTGCCGGCGAAGCGGCGGTGGCCGGCGCTGCCGCCGGGCCCGCGGCCTGGCCGACGGCGCCGACGGTCAAGGCTCCGGCCGCAGCCAGGGCGAGGACGAGGATGATCGCGAGTCGGTTTCCGTTCATGGTCGAGCCTCCAAGGTACCGTGCGATGGCTCCGGGCCATCGCGGTGTTCAGGCCGAAAGACGAGCACCATGCCAGTGGGCGAAGTCATCGTCGACGTAACGCACCCGGCGACCGAGCCGTTCGAGCAGCGCCGTCGCCGACGAGGCGCGGGCACCGCTGGCACAGTAGACGAGCAGCTCCGCGGACGCAGGGATCTCGTCGAGGCGCTCGAGAAGCCGGGTGTGGGGAATGTTGAGCGAGCCGTGAAAGGCACCGGCGGCGTGCTCGACGGCGCCACGGACGTCCAAGGGGAGGGCGCCGGCGGCGGCCAGGGGCGTCGCCTGGGCGAAATCGATCACCGGGGTCTGGCGCAGGTGACCCGCCAGCGCCGCGTGGACCAAGACCTCCGGGGTGACATAGCCGAGGAGGCGATCGAAGCCGATGCGGATCAGGTCCCGTACCGCCTCGTCGAGATGCTCCTCGGTCACCAGCAGCACCACCGATTGATCGGGTTCGAGATAGGAGCCGGTGATGGTCGGGAAGGTCTTGTTCAAGGGAGCGAAGAGCGAGCCCTCGACGTGGGTGTCCATAAAGGCGCGGCGATCGAGCCGCGTGTCGACCACCACGGTGTCGTCCCGTCCAAGAGCCTTCACCAGTGCCGCCGCGTCGAGCCTCGGTGGGCGCGGCAAACCGCCCAGCACCGGTGGACCGCCGCGGTTCAACCGCTTCATCGTGGCGAAGTAGAGCGGCGGTTCCGGCTGGCCGGCCAGGATGTCGTCGACGAAGGCGTCCTCGCCCCGGCGGGCGGCGTCGATGGAGGCGTTGTGACGCTTCTCATACCCCACCGTCGAGATCGGCACCGAGCCGAGCGCCTTGCCGCAGGCGCTGCCGGCGCCGTGGGCCGGCCACAGCTGGAGGTGATCCGGGAGCTCGAGGAAGCGCTCGACGCTGCGAAACAGCGTACGGGCCGACGGCTCGCGGGCGCCGGCCACGCCGGCGGCGGTCTCGAGGAGGTCCGGCCGGCCGAGGTCGCCGACGAAGACGAAGTCGCCGCTGGCGAGACCCATGGGTTCGTGGGCGCCGCCGCCCAGGTCGGTGACCAGGAAGCTCAAGTGTTCGGGGGTGTGTCCCGGCGTGTGCAGCGCTCGGATCTCGATGCGACCGATGCGGAAGGTGTCACCGTCGTGGAGCAGCTGGACGTCGTAGTCCTCGCCGCGAGCCCACTCGTACTGCCAGTCTTCGCCGCCTTCCGCCGACAGGTAGAGGCGGACCCCGTGGGTCGCCGCCAGCTCGCGCGCGCCGGAGAGGAAGTCGGCGTGGATGTGCGTCTCGGTGGCGGCGACGATCTCGAGCCCCTCGGCGGCGGCGATGGCCAGGTAGCGGTCGACGTCGCGCTCGGGATCGATGATCAGCGCCTCACCGGTCTGCTGGCAGCCGATGAGATAGGCGTACTGGGCGAGCTTGGGATCGAAGATCTGACGAAACAGCATCGAGTGGTCTCCAGGGTCCGTGGTGTCGGCGGGCTCCGGCCTCCGGCGGATGTGCCCTACATCCGGTGAGAGGCACGAAGTCGGCGACAGGTTCCCGCGGTGCTGACTCGGGGCATCAGCGGCCGCCCGGTGTCAGTGGGGGAAGGCGTCGAGAACCGCGCGGCGCAGGGGGGCCGGCAGCTCGCCTTCCCGTAGCTCGAGACACACCTGCTGGGTCAGGTCGAGGGTGTCGAAGAGCGCTTCGCAACGGCTGCAAACCTCCTCCGGTGGCACGCGGAAGGGCACGCCGCGGTCGAGGGCCTCCTGCTTGGCGGCCAGGAGGTCGAGACAGACTCGGCGCGAATGGTGCGGGTGAGGTGCCGAGCGCTGGGGTAATCCCTCCGAGACCGCGCGCCGCAGCATCAGCCGAGCCCGGTGCAGGCGGGTCTTGACGGTGGCTTCCTTGATACCGAGGATCGCTGCCACCTCGCCGACCGGCAGCTCGAGGATCTCCTTGAGGACCAGCGGCAGGCGGAAGCCGTCGGGCAGCTCCGCCACCGCGCGTTCGACCAGCTCTCGGGCCTCGTTCTTGAGGTGCTCCGACAGCGGACCGCCGTCCTCGCCGTCTCGCAGGTCGGGGATACCGGCCTCGGGGTGGGGGAGCAGCTCGTCGAGGGACTCGAGGCGAGCGGGTTCGCCGGCGCGGCGCCGGTGCGTCCGCCGGCAGGCGCGGGCGGCGATGGTGTACAGCCAGGTGGAAGGCTGGCTGTCGCCCTGGAATTGATGCCACTTGCGGTAGGCCTGGAGGAACACGTCCTGGACCAGGTCGGCGGCGTCCTCGGGACTGCCGCAGAGGCGCAGCGCGATCTTGTAGACCCGCCCCCCCTCCTGGTCGAGGAGGCGAGGGATCGCCTCGTCGGCGGGCAGCCCGACTAGATCTTGGCCGGCAGGCTCGGTGGCGGTTTCGGTCATGGCACGGTTTCCCCGGGGCTCCGGCGGCTGAGCCCGGAGCTGGCGGCGTATCTTAGCAGCGCCGCGAGCGCTGCCTCGCCCCATCCCCTCCGCCGGCCGTCTACAATGCGCGCATGTTGCTCGAGCACCTCCTCCAAGAGACCGTGATCCTGCTCGCCGGGGCCGTGCTGGTCTCGCTGTTGGCGGTACGCCTGCGCATCCCGCCGCTCGTCGGCCTGCTGCTCGCCGGCATGGTCATCGGTCCCTCGGGTTTGGGTTGGGTGGCCGAGATCGAGGCGGTGGAGGCGTTCGCCGAGATCGGCGTCGCGCTCCTCCTCTTCACCATCGGTCTCGAGTTGTCGCTGGCGGAGCTCAAGGAGCTGCGCCGGGTGTTTCTCGCCGGCGGCGGTCTCCAGGCGGCGCTGACCATCGGCGCGGTGGCGGCGGCCACGTGGGCCTTCGTGCCCAGCCCGGGATCGGCGATCTTCCTCGGCTGTGCGGTGGCGCTGTCGAGCACCGCCATCGTCTTGAAGCTCCTGGGCGAGCGCGGCGAGTCCGACTCCCCCCACGGCCGGGTGTCGCTGGGTATCCTGCTCTTCCAGGACTTCCTCATCGTTCCCCTCATCGTCCTGACCCCGGTCTTGGGCGGCGAGGTGCCGCTGTCGGTGGCCGATCTCGCGCTTCGCTTCGGTGGCTCGCTGCTGGTGGTCGGCGTGGTCGTGCTGGCGGCGCGCAAGCTGGTCCCTGCCTTCTTCCTGCGGCTCGCCCGCACCCGCGCTCGCGAGACCTTCGTCCTCGGCGCGCTGCTCAGCTGTCTGGCGATGGCGTGGCTGACCCACGCGCTGGGCTTCTCCCTGGCCCTCGGCGCCTTCCTGGCCGGTCTCATCGTCTCGGAGACCGAGTACAGCGACCAGGTGATCGCCGACGTCGGCCCGTTCCGCGACCTCTTCTCGAGCCTGTTCTTCATCTCCATCGGGATGCTCGTCGATCTGCGCTTCGCCGCGGGAAAGCTCGCGTTGCTGCTGGCCCTGGCGGTGGGGATTATCGTGGTCAAGACGCTGGCGGCGAGCGTCGCGGTGGCCGCCGCGGGCTTTCCGGGCCGCACCCGCCTCCTCGCCGCGTTGGGGTTGAGCCAGGTGGGGGAGTTCTCCTTCGTGTTGATGGAGGTCGGCCGCCGCCACGGCCTGCTCGGCGACGACGGCTTTCAGCTGTTGCTGTCCGCGGCGGTGCTGACCATTCTCGCCACGCCGCTCCTCTTGCGTCTCGCGCCGTGGCTCGCGGACCGCCTGCCGCTGGTCGCGCCGCCCGTCTCGCCGCCCGGTGAAGACCGGTCCGGCCACGTGGTCGTGGTCGGGTATGGCCTGGGCGGCCGGCTGCTGGCCCGCGAGCTCCGCGAGGCGCACATCCCCTACGTCGTCATCGAGCTCAGCGTCGAGATCCAGCGGCGTGCCCGGGAACACGGCGAGCCGGTGCTCTACGGCGACGCGACGCGGCCCGAGATCCTCAGCCACGCCGGCGTGCCCAAGGCGCGGGTGGTGGTGTTCACCATTTCGGACCCGGCCGCGTTGCGCCGTGCCGTGACCCTCGCCCGCCGTCTCAATCCCACCGCCGAGATCGTCGTCCGCACGCGCCGGGTCGGCGAGATCGAGGAGCTGCGGGGGCTCGGCGCCGACGAGGTCGTGGCGGAGGAGTTCGAGACCGCCATCGAGATCTTCACCCTGGTCCTGCGCCGCTACCACGTGCCGCGCAACGTCATCCGGGCGCAGACTCGGGTCCTGCGAGGCGAGGGCTACGCCATGCTCCGCACGCCGGCTTTGGGTGCCGGCGTCTCGGAGGCGGTCCTCGACGCGCTCGCGGCGGGGACCACGGAGATCTTCCAGCTCGCCCCGGGCAGCCCGGCGGCGGGTCGGAGCCTGCGCGAGCTCGATCTTCGGCACCGCACCGGGGCGACGGTGATCGCTGTCGTCCGCGGCGAGGTCCCCAACCCCAACCCGGCGCCGGACACCGTCCTCGAAGGCGGAGATTGCCTGGTGTTGGTGGGCTCCCACGAGGAGATCGACCGCGCCTTCACGGTTCTCGCCGCAGCGTTGGACGGCCCGGCGCCGGGCTCGCCCGGCTGATCCTGGCGGAGCCCTACCGCGGTGCGCTAGGCTCTCCCGCTCACGGCCGCCGCCGATCCCAAGGGGGGACGGGCGTGCCCGGAGACGACCACCGTCCATGCCCGGTCCCGGCTATTGCCGGGTCTTCCCGCCGCCCATTCTCTCCGCCCTGCCGACGCCCGAGCCCACGCTCTGTT
This sequence comes from Acidobacteriota bacterium, assembly GCA_020439725.1. Classification (GTDB taxonomy): domain Bacteria; phylum Acidobacteriota; class Thermoanaerobaculia; order Multivoradales; family JAHZIX01; genus JAGQSE01. The sequence goes on along the minus strand of JAGQSE010000374.1, from coordinate 9,634 downwards.
TCTCGAAGGACGCTTCCATGTTCCACGTCGACGTCTCGTTCCCGACCCTCGAAATCCTGCTGTCGAGCCTGATGATCTTCGGGCTCCGCGTCTCCGACGTCTCGCTCGCGACCTTTCGCATTCTGATGATCACCCGCGGCCGCACCCGGCTGGCGGCGACCCTGGGGTTTGGCGAAGCCGCCATCTGGGTGGTCGCCATCAGCCAGGTGATCACCCACGTCGGCAACCTCTGGAACATGATCGCCTACGCTTCCGGGTTCGCCGCGGGCACGCTCTTCGGCATGTGGCTCGAGAGCAAGCTGGCCTTCGGGGACGTCGACCTGCGCGTGATCTCGCTCCGGCGCGAGACCAACGACATCGCCGAGGCGATTCGCGGCCAGGGCTACGGCGTCACTGAGGTGGAGGGCCGGGGGCTGTCGGGACCGGTTCACGTGGTGGCCGCGGTGGTGCCGCGCAAGGCGGTGCCCAAGCTGGTCAAGCTGGTCCGCGAGGTCGATCCCGGGTCCTTCGTCACCATGGACGACGTCCGCTGGGTCTCGGGCGGTTTCGTCGGCATCATCAAGTGATCGGGACGACCGGACGCTGCTAGACTCCTGGCCGGTTCGTCGGCGCGAGCCGTGCGGGCCGCCCCCGACCGATCAACCCGGACTCCGAGCGCGGTGCTGTCGCCCGTCGGCGACCCACGAACCCTCGAGCCTCCATTCCGACCCTCCGGAGCACCCGTCATGGGACGTATTTTCGAAACCCGCAAGCACACCATGTTCGCGCGTTGGGACCGCATGGCGAAGCAGTTCGCGCGCATCGGCAAGGACATCACCATCGCGGTGCGCGCCGGCGGCTCCGACCCCGACGGCAACCCGATGCTGCGTCGTGTCATCCAGAACGCCCGGGCGGTCAACATGCCCAAGGACAAGGTCGAAGCGGCGATCCGCCGGGCCTCGGGCAAAGAGGCCAAGGAGTACCAGGAGGTGCTCTACGAGGGCTACGCGCCCCACGGCGTCGCGGTGCTCGTCGAGACCGCCACCGACAACCCGACGCGTACCGTCGCCAACGTCCGCATGCACTTCAACAAGGGCGGCGGCAACCTCGCGACCACCGGTAGCGTCGGCTTTCTGTTCCAGCGCATGGGGGTGTTTCGCCTCGATCCGGAGGGCATCGACGCCGAAGAGCTCGAGCTCGAGCTGATCGATCACGGGCTCGAGGAGATGGGGGAGGGGCAAGGCGAGAAGGGCGAGCCCCAGCTCGTCCTGCGCTGCGCCTTCAACGATTTCGGGCAGCTTCAGAAAGGGCTCGAAGACCACGGTATCACTCCCCTCTCCGCGGAGTCCGAATACCTCCCCGCTACCCCCGTCGAGCTCCCCGACGACCAGGCCGAAGAAGTCCTGGCCCTCCTCGATCGCCTCGAGCAGGACGACGACGTCCAGAAGGTGTTCCACAACTTGGCTTGAGCTCGATCTCCTCGGCCATCCATCGGCGGACGAGCCTGGAAGCAAAAAGGGTTCCCGGGATGGCTCGGCAACAGGGATCCTCGCGTTGCTGCGATACACTGCCGTGGTGGACATCAAGGTGAAGCGAACGATTCGAGTGTCTGCGCAGGTCACGGCCGACCACATGGTGCACGTCCGCCTCCCGGAGGACGTCAAGGCCGGCCCCGCAGAGGTCATCGTGCAGCTTGGGGAGGTCGTGGAGCCCTCCCGCCAGGGCTCTGGTAGTGATCGCCGAACCCTTGGGTCATTCCTGGAGGCTCCCCGTCTCGAAGCACGGCTCCGGCGTAGCAAGGACGAGATCGATCAAGCGGTCCTGGCGGAACGAGAGTCCTGGGACGCGCGTTGAAGCGGCGGGTCTATCTCGACAGCTGCGTAGTCATCTACTTGATCGAAGGCGAAGAGGTGCTGTCGAGAGCCGTCAGATCGGCTCTCCAGTCAGACTTCGGCTTCGAGATCGAAGCCTGTGTCTCGCCTCTGACTCGCCTCGAGTGCCGCGTCCGGCCGCTCCGCGAGGACCAGCCAGAGCTCCTCAGGCACTACGATCGGTTCTTCTCGTCTCGTGGTCTCCGGTGGGGGCGGCTGACGCGTGGCGTGATGGACCTGGCGACCTCTCTGCGCGCCCGACATCGGATCAAGACGCCCGATGCGATTCACCTGGCCGTGGCGGCAACCTTGGGCTCTGACGAGTTCTGGACCAACGACCACAGGCTATCGAGCGGCCTCGACTTGCGACTCTCGATTCGTCAGCTGCCTTGAGGCCTTGGCGTGCCTGCCCGGCTGCCGGTTCCTTGCCGTGCTGGGAGGTTTCTAACGCGTCTCGACGACGCCGGACTCGAGGATGCGGCGGTCGCGGGTGAGCAGTGGGATGCCGAGGACCCGCGCGGTGGCCACGAGGATGCGGTCGGCAGGGTCGCGGTGGAAGGAGTCCGGGAGGGCGGCGACCTCCGCGGCGATGGCCGGCGAGATACCCAGCCGCTGGACCAGCGGAGGTGCGACGGCGGTTTCGAGCCAGTCGCGGAGCGGTCCGCGAAGCCCGATCCGGCCGAGGTCGTAGAGCGTTGCGATCTCCCACAGGGAAATCTCGGAAACGCCGACCGGCGACTCGGGACCGACGGTGCTGAGGATCTCGAGATGGTCGGGGCTCAAGCGGTCCGGGTCGGAAACCCACCACAACAGCACATGGGTATCGAGGAGCGCCCTCACTCGTCGAGGTCCCCGCCTTCGGCTTCCCAGACCTCGGCAGGAAGGGCTGGAGCCACCACGTCGCCGAGGAAGGCGACCGAGCCGGCGAGGCGCCTCTGCGGATAGTCGTCCTCGACCGGTACCGGTGGCACGAGCCGCGCCACCGGCTTGCCACGCTTCAGAATCGTGACCGTCTCACCGGTCATCGCCACCTGGTCGAGGATCGCCAGGCACTTCGCCTTGAACTCGGACGCCTTGAGCGTGATCATATAACCAGGCTATCTGACCAGTCACATCGCCGCAAGGGCTTCTTGGCGGAGGCGGGGCTCTACTCCCACCGCAGCACCACCAGCGGGTCGGTGCGGGCGGCGCGGCGGGCGGGAAGGTAGGCGGCGATGACGGCGATGAGCAGCAGGACGCCGGCTACCGCGGCATAGGTGGTCGGATCGAGGGCGCTGACCCCGAAGAGCAGCGCCGCCATGAGGCGGGTCAAGCCCAGCGCCGCGGCGGCGCCGACCACGATGCCGATGCCGGCGAGGAGTATCGCCTGGCGGAGCACCAGGCCCTGGACCTCGCCGCGACCGGCACCCAGGGCCAGGCGGATGCCGAGCTCGCGAGTTCGCTGGGTCACCGAGTACGCGGTGACGCCGTAGAGACCGACCGCGCCGAGCACCAGCGCGACCGCGGCGGCGATGAGCAGCATCACCAGCGTGAAGGCCGTCCGAGCCATCGAGCGATCGAAGATCTCACGCATCGAGCGGACGTTGGCCAGCGGCAGACTAGCGTTGAGCCCCCACACCGCCTGCTGGACGTCCTCGAGAAGCCCGCTGGTTCCCAGGCGGTCGCTTCGCACCGCGTAGGCGACCGAGCGTCTCGAGAAGAGCTCTCCGGTCTCTCCGTCGACGGCCACCATCGGCCAGTAGGCGACCGGCACCGCGTCCTCGCCGACACCGTTGTCGTAGACGTCGCCGACCACGCCGATGATCTCCGACCAGGTCTGGCCGGGCCCCGAGCGCACGTGCTTGCCCAGCGCCGTCGCCGGGTCGTCCCAGTAGGCCTTGACCAGGTTCGCGGTGACGATCACCACTGGCCGCGCGTTGCGCACCTCGTCCCAGGTGAAGTCCCGCCCCACGAGCAGCGGGTTGCCCATGGTCGCGAAGTAGTTGGGGGAGATCCACTTCATCCGCCGGATCGGTGGCAGCTGACCCTCCGGGGTCGGGAAGTCTTCGACGTAAAAGGCGTTGTTCGAGTCGTGACGATCCATGGTCAGCGAGGAGGACAGCCCCACGGCATCGACCCCGGGAATGGCGGCGAGGCGTTGCTCGATCTGGACGAAGGTCTCGAAAGCCTGGAGCGAGTCCTCGATCTCGGCCGATGGAATCGCCAGCCGGAAGGTCAGCAGGTGGTCCGGATCGCGGAAGCCCGGCTGGACGTCATGGAGGGCCTGAAAGCTGCGCAGCATCAACCCCGAGCCGACCAGCAGCACCAGTGCCAGCGCCACCTGCACCACTACCAGGGTGCTGCGGGCCCGGTGTCGCTCGCGACCTTCGCTGCCGCCGCGGCCGCCCTCCTTGAGCGCCACCGCCAGCTGGCCGCTCCGCTGTCGCAGGCCGGGCACGATGCCGAAGAGCGCCGCTGCCAGCAGGGCGAGAAGGAAGGCGAAGGCGATCACCTGCGGATCGAGCCCGATGTCCTCGAGCCGCGGCAGACCCGGCGGGGCGAGACGGTGGAGAAGCCGGATGGCGGCCCAGGCGAGACCGAGCCCCAAGCCCCCGGCCGCCACCCCCAGCCACAGGCTTTCGGCGAGATAGGCGCGGATCCTGTCGCCGCGGCCGGCACCGAGGGCGGTGCGCACCGCCACCTCGAGCTGGCGGCTCTCGGCGCGAACCAGGAATAGGTTGGCGACGTTGGCGCAAGCGATCAGGAGCACCAGTCCGACCGTGCCGAGGAGCACCCAGAGCGCCGAGCCGACGTCGCCGACCGCGTCTTCTTTGAAGGGGTGGACGTTGGCCGCGAACCGGGCCTCGTCGAGCATGCTCTGGGTGATGCCTCCGGGGAAGCGCTGTTCGGCCACCGGGATCAAACGGTCGACGTCGGCGTTGGCCGCCTCGACGGTGGCGCCGGGCTGCAAGCGGGCCACCGCCTGGAAGCTGAAGTTGTCCATGCTGGTCTTGGCGCGATCGAACTGGAAGGTCAGGAGCAGCTCCGGATCCGCGTCGAGGAAATGAAAGCTCGCGGGCAGGACGCCGATGATCTCGTGCTCCTCACCGTCGATGCGCAGCGTCCGGCCGAGCACTGCGGGGTCGGCGGCGAAGCGCCGCTGCCAATAGCCGTGACTGAGGATCACCGTCTGCGGGCCGTCGGGCAGGTCTTCCTCGGCGGTGAACGTGCGACCGAGCTGGGGCTGGACGCGGAGCAGCGGCAAGGTGCCGTCGGTGACCTGGAGGGCTTCGACCTGCTCGGGCTCGTCGAGCCCGGTGACCGTCACCTGGGTGTTGTCCCAAAGACCGATGTCCTCGAAGACGCGGCTGTCGTCGCGGGTCGTGAAGTAGGTCGCGGCGCACTGATTGAGCTGATCGAAGCCCAGCCCCGGGGCCTTGTACCAAACACCCACCAGCCGGTCCGCGCCGTCGAAGGGCAACGGCTTGACCAGTACGCCGTGAATGACGCTGAAGACCGCGGTGTTGGCTCCCAGCGCGAGGGCCAGTGTGATCACGGCGACGGCGGTGAAGAGCGGTGTCTTGAGGAGGCGGCGAAGGGCCTGGCGAAGGTCGCGAAGCAGGTCGTGCATGGAACGCCTTGGGGTCTCTGAAGAGGCAACCTCTGGGTGACCGGCGTCGCCGGCCGCGGCTCGTATACCCCGATGACGGTTCGGCCCGAGACTTTGTTTCGTCAGCCCTGGCTTCCGGCCGTCGGTGTGGGCGGAGTGGAGACCAGCGCCGGGGCCTGGTCGGGCCGGAAGCGGATGCGGGCGAGGGGTGTGGCCGACGGCAACTGCCAGCAGGCCTCGACCGGCGGCCGGCCGCGTTCCCCCTGCTCGCTCCGGGGAAATTCCCAGCAGCGGAAGGTGCGGCCGTCGAGCTCGGTCTCTCCGGCGCTGACCTTGCCGCGGATCCGGCCGCCGGGATAGGGATGGAGGTTGACGAAGTCCGCCGGCCGGGCGGCGTCGGCGATGGTCGTGCCGCGGGGCGCGCTCGACAGAAAGGTCGCGGAGGTGTTGCCGTTGGGATTCGACCGCATCAGCGAGCAGCCACGGTCCGGCCACAACCAGATCTCGTACTCGACGATGGCACGCACCTCCCGGACCCATTCGAGGATCTTGGACAATCCTTCCGAGCGCTCGATGAAGCCGAGGCACGTCTTGCGCGTGTCGTCGTCGAGCCCGAACGCCTCAACGGGTAGGGCGGCGACGGTGCGCGCGACGGTCTCCGCATCGTCCTTGAGCCAGTTGGGATGGATCCAGGGACGCTCGCCGAGGGCGTTGGCGAGGACCCGTGACGTGTCCTTGCGGATGTGGTGGGCCGGGTTGGTCCGTGCCCCGGCGCCATAGATACCGATCCCCTTGTAGGTCTCCTGCCCTCGGCCGCCGCGCTCGACGAGGCGGCAGCCGAGGAGGGAGGCCATGGCGGCGTGTCGGACCAGACTCCGCTTCAGGGCGTCCTGCGCGTCGGCTCGCTTCCTACGCTGGGTCAGGAGGTGAAAGGCGGTGACGGCTCCGAGCCACGACCAGCCCCAATAGACGCCAGAGCACAGCTCGTGAGTGGTCCAAAACCCCTTGCGGCCCTCGGCGTCGACCTTGCCGCTCAGCTCGAGCTCGAGCATCGCGAGCCACCAGTCCGCTGCCGCGCCAGGGTCCACCGTGACCCGGAGCGCGTTGGCCATGGCCGGGTGATTGCGCGATCCTGTCTTCGCCCAGTTGGAGAGCGTTCCGTTGTAGGACTTCGACCAGACCGCCTGGTTCTGCGGCGCCTGACCCTTGGCGACACGCTCGAGGTCGGCGAGCATCTGGACCTCGGGTCCTCCGGCGGATGGATCGGCGCTGATGATCGAATCTCTGGACGTCGCCATGATCGCGAAGCTCCTTCCTGCTTCGGCGGCCGGCTACGGACGAAGGATCCGTTGACGGAGACCCGCCGCTCTTCTTTTCTGTCGGACGTGTCTTGTCATCATAGTCGCTGATCTGGTCGACAAAGAAGAGACTTCGCAAACGCGGCGTCATGAAAAAACCGGCCGGTGCCATCGGACACCGGCCGGTCGAAGACGTTGGCAGCCCCGGCGGGTCGCCGGGCCCCTGGCGAGCTCAGTTCACCGGGTACTTGCTCTGCGAACAGTGGAGAGCCGACTTGTCGTCGGTCTCGAGGGTGCGTCCGGTGGAGCCGAAGTAGCTGGCATACATGGTGGGCCGAGGCGTCGAGGTCAGGTTGGTGTGGTGGATGCCGAGGGTATGTCCCAGCTCGTGGGCCGCCACCGCCTGCGTGTCGTAGTCGGTGCCGTTGGTCTGCCAGCTGTAGCTGGCGTTGAAGGTGATGTCGGTCTCGACGATCTTCTGCCCCGACTGAAGGACCAGCGCGGTCAGCGCCAGGCAGCTGCCGGTGCAGCCGTTGCCCGTCGACCACAGGATCGTGTTGGTGCCGTCGGTGGCCCAACCCTTGGTGGTGGTACCGGCGTAGGTCAGCGTGTGGTTGGCGCTGGTGACATTGGTCCAGGCGCTCATGGCGGCGCTCAGCGCGCCGGACTTGCCCGAGCCCTGGCCGGCAGTGTTGAGCCGCCAGGAGATGGCGGCGGTGGTCCAGTGGGTGAAACCGCCGCTGTTCGAACAGGTCACCGCCGCGCCCGCCGAGACCCGGCCGACCGACGTGTTCTGAATCATGCGATAGGCGTAGCTGGGTGACGCGACGAGCACGGTCAGCGCCAGGGCGCCGGCGGTCGTCAAGGTCCGGGTCGCGAACAGCTTCGTCGTCAGGCTCATTGCGCCACCTCCTGGCCGCGCTCGAGGCGCTCGACCGTTTCCCGCAGGTTCTGGATCATCGCGTCCACCGCAAAGCCGTCGACACCGCCGGGAGCATCGACGTAGCCCGAACGATCGGGCACCAACGGGTGCTGGTTGGCCTGGCTGACCGCGCGCAGGCTCCCATCCTTGGCCTCGACGATGTCGTAGGCGCCCTGGCAGTGCTCCTTGACCGTGAGCGCCTGGTCGATGCCCGGGAGGTTCTCGTGGTTCAGGAAGAGGACATAGGAGCGCCCCGGCACCAGCTCGGCACCAGCGACGATCATCGAGGTCAGGTCACCGACGGTACCGCCCATCAGGGTCACCGTCAGCTCCGCCTCCGACTGCCCCTTGACCGTGTCCAGGGGCTTGACGAGGTAGTCCGTGAGGATGAAGTTCCCCTCGGCGTTCCAATACGAAACCGCATCGACGACCTGACCGACGACGATGGTCTCGTGGCTCGCCACGAGCTCGTCGAGCCCCGCACGAATCAGCGTACTGGCGTTCGCCGGGTGCGCCAACGTGGCGACCAGAGCGGCGCATGCCATTCCTCGGAACGCTGTTCCCACGACACTCATGTTGCAACCTCCCCGAGAGAGACGGGCTCTCCCGAAAACCCCCGGGTCTCCATGACCCGAGGTCCGCACAACACCCGCACGCCAGGCAACGGCCAAGACGGCGGGGAGCTGACAGGCGAAGTCCACGATCCCGGAACGGGACCGCCAGCCGGGTGAGCCGACACCCGGCGAAGGACGATTCAAAGAGCCAGAAGTCGTAAAGATGCGCAAGAGACGATTAAGTGGGCGGGAAATTACACGCACTTTGGGCGCGTGTCTAGAGGGAATCTTCGCCACGCCCGAGATTTCTCTCGGCGCTCTGCGATCGGCGGCAGGGTCGTCCCACTGGAAGGTCTGAACCCCGATCAACCGGTGGGCCTCGCGACGGGGCACCGCCCCTTCGATTAGGAGACCAGACCCATGCCACGCGCCCTCACCTCGTGCCTCGCAGCCCTCTTGCTGGCCGCTTCGGCGATGCCGTCGACGGCCCAAGCCGCCCCACAGGAGCTCGATCAGGACGAAGCTCCAACCGGCGGCATCACGCGCGAAATCACCGACGAACGCCCCTACAGCTGTCCCTACTGCGATCTCGAGGGCATCGATCTCTCGGGACGGGTGCTCACCGACGTCAATTTCGCCGGTGCCAACCTGCGCCATGCCGATCTGCGCAACACCGTGCTCAAGGGCGCCATGCTCGCCGGTGCCGACCTCACGGGGGCCCAGCTCGAAGGCGCGCAGCTCGAGGACTCGGCCCGCCGGGCCACCGACCTGTCCCGGGCGAACCTCACCGGGGCCGATCTCGAGGGGGCGAACCTCGACGGCGCCGACCTCCAGTTCGCCACGCTCCACGGTACCGATTTCTCCGGCATCGACCTTACGGGCGCCGTCTTCGGGCCGAGGATCAAGAGCGGATGGGCCGAGGGACGCAGGACGACCCTTCGCGGTGCCCGGTTGCGACACGAGTTCGCCCTCGATCCCGACACCATGGATCTCGAGGGGGTCCGGTGGCAGGACGCAGCACGGCCCGTCTCGGAGGCCGTCGCCGATCCGGTCATCGCTTGCGGCTCGGCGGACCTCTCGGGGCTCGACAGCCGGATCTACGTCTCCACGTCCGGGCAGGACAGCTCGACGTGCGGCACGAGCTACTCAGAGGCTTGCAGGACCATCGAGAAGGGGATCGCTCGCTGCTCCGCCGCCGGCTGCGGTGTGCTCGTGGCCTGGGACGAATACCCGGTCGCTGCGCCCCTCGAGCTGCGTAGCGGCATCGACCTCTACGGTGGGTGTTTGCCCGAGAGCCAGGCGAGCCCCAGCTACTTCTCGGTGGTTCTCGCCGCCGCCGGCGGAGTCCCGGCGGTCAAGGCCCGCGGGCTTTCGGTGGCGACGGTGGTCCAGGGCTTCCAGCTGGTGGGCTCGCCGGCGGC
>JAGQSE010000373.1:5123-6934 GCA_020439725.1 Acidobacteriota bacterium | reverse complement strand
TGGTGGAGGAGCGCAGGGCGGATGCCTGGCAGGCCCTCGACGAGGCGGACCGCTGGTATCTGCGGACCGCCAACGTCCAGCGCTTCGCGGTGGCGATGCAGCGGTCGGCTCTGCTTTCCGACGCCGGTGCCGGCCACGAAGCCGTCGAAACCCTGCGGCAACGCCTGGGCGAGTGCGACGCGACGCCCTGTGATGCGGATCTCCTGGCCGCCGGCCATCTGCAGCTGGCGCGGCTCGTCCTCAACGATCCGTTCCGGACCCGCGTGGATCTGGAGACCGCGCGCACGGACCTCGAAACGGCGGCCGGGCAATCGGCGCCCTCGCCGGACCCCACCCGCCAGCTGTCGGTCCAGCTGGTCGACGCCGCGCTGGCGCTGGAGCTCGGCGAGGTGCCCTCGGCCCTTCCCGACCGGGACCGGGAGATCCTGGCGACGCTGCCTGAGGGGCCTCGTCGCGAGGCCTTTGAGGGTTGGTGGACCTGGCTCGACGCCCAGGCGGCGCTGGCTCGGGGCGAACCGGACCGGGCCCTCGAAGCCTGTCGATCGCTCACCCGCCTCGCCGATCGGGCGCTGGTCGCCTGGGGTTGGAGCTGCGTCGCCCGGGCCCATCACGCCCGTGGCGACCTCGCCTCGGCGGATCTCGCCTATGCCAAGACGCTGGCGCACCAGGAGTATCTGTCGGGGGCTCGTCTCGGTCTGGCGCTGGCTGCGGGTCTGGGACCCCAGGCCGAGGACGCGGCGCGCGCCGCGCGGGTGGCCGTCGAGCTCGGGCGCCCGGAGCGCGCCTGGGAGGTCCTGGCGCGGATCGACCAGCGCTCGGCCCACGAAGCCGAGCGATCGCGCTGTCGGGAGGCGGCCCGGAGCGCGCGGGAGGTGGCCGCCTGGGAGTCCGTGGACCGGGAGATCGACGCCCTGCTGGCCCAGCTGGCGGCCGTCGAGCTACCGGGATCGGTGGCCCGGGAGGCGGAGGCGGAGGGCGTGCGTCGGGCTCTCCAGGAGCGTCTCTCGATGCTCTGGCGCACCTGGCCCGGATGTGCCGGCGGGCCGGGCCCGGAGGCGGACGGGGCCGAGTACCGGGCCTTCACCGTCGACGACGAGGTGGTCCTTCTGGGCCGCCGCCACGGGGTCCTGCGGCTGGTGCGCCGGACGTTCCTGCCCGCGGCGGCCCTGGCGCGTATCGCCGGGGAGGTCGGCGAGGCCATGGCCGCGGGCCGCCTCGAGGACTCAACCTGGCGGCGCTTGCTGGCGCCGGTGGCGGCGGCCTTGCTCCCGGACGACCTCGAAGCGCTCGCTTCCCCCGTCACCTTCGCCCTCCACGGCCGCTTGCAGGCCTTCCCGGTGGCCGCCCTACCGGTGTCCGGCGAGGGCTCCGCACGGTGGCTCGGCGACCTGGCGGTGATCGCGTTGCAACCCGCCGGCGCCCGGGCCGCGGTCTCCGCGCCGCAGGAGGAAGTCCTGCCACCGGTGTTCGTCGTCGATCCGCTGGGAGACCTGCCCCACGCGCGGCGCTCGGCGGCCCGATATCGCCAGTGGTTCCCCGAGGCCCGGGTGCTCGAACGCACCGAGGCGTCGCGCGCCGTGCTTTCGGGCCCTCGGGAGCACGTCGAATGGCTCCATCTGGACACCCACGCCAGCTATGAACCGGCCTTCCCCGAGCTCTCGAGCCTGGTGCTGGCGGACGGGCCCCTGCGCCTCGTCGAGCTCGTGCGTATGCCCGCGCCCCGTCGCTTCGCCAACCTGAGCGGTTGCCGCACCGGGTCGTGGCGGCCCACCGCGGACAGCGGCCGCTACGGTCTCGGAGGGCTGCTGGCC
>JAGQSE010000373.1:0-5045 GCA_020439725.1 Acidobacteriota bacterium | reverse complement strand
CTCGCTGCCGGCGACGACGTCGCCGCGGCGCATCGCGCGGCGCTCGCGAGTCTCCGGGAAAGGTATCCGGCCGCCGCCTGGGCGGCGCTCCTCCTGCTGCATGGAGCGGGGGAGGACGATGTTTCGTTGGCTTCGCGGTTCCGAAAACCGGTACGAGGCCACTCCTGGTCGATGGGAGGGCTGAGATGAGCCGAAGACCCCAGGACGATCGCCCCGACGACCTCGACCCCATTCTGTGCGAGCTGGCGCTGACGGACCCGGCCACGGGTCGTGTCGTCGAGACGGTTCGGGACGAAGAGACCGACCGCCTGCTCGACGCCTATCGCACCGGGAGCCTCGGCGACGAGGAACGCCGTCTCCTCACTGCCCGGCTGAGCCGGGAGCCGGGGCTCCGGCGGCGGCTGACCGAACGGGCGGGGGTGGCGGCGGCTCCACCGGCGGCGCTGCGTCAGCGGGTCCTCGAGGCGGTCGCCAGGCCGAGACGCCGCAGGCCGACGCGGCTCTGGCTGGCCGCCGCCGCCTCGGTCCTGATCGCAGCGGCTTTCGCGTTGTGGCGGCTGCCGGGACCCCTGCCGCCGGATTTCGAGTACACCGTCGAGGTGCGAGGGCTGTCGGTCACCCGCGATCTGGACGGACCCCGGGAAACCGCCGTCGAAGCCTACCCGGACACGGTCGTGCGTCTGACCCTCCGGTCGGTGGCGAGCAGCGCTCCGGCGGCGGCCATCGCCGTCTACCGGCTCCGGGGATCGCGCCTCGAGCTCGTGGACCGGTCGCTGCTGCCGGGGCGGGCGGAGGGCTCGACCCTGATCCTTGCCGCCGAGGCCCGGACGCTCTTCGGAACGACTCCCGGGGTGCACCATCTCTACGCCGTCGAAGCTCGCGGCGGCGATCTGCCAGCGAGCCTCGCCCTGCCCGCCGGCGAGCTGCCGGCGGCACGGCTGGCGCAGGGCGGCCGGCGCCGCGTCCACACGCTCTCGATCCGCCTCTTGCCCGAGGCCCCCGACGTCATCACACCTCCTGGAGGATCCCCGCCATGAAGGCGATCTCGGTCCGTCGCGCGCTGTTCTTTTGGCTCTTCTCGACCCTCGGCTCTCTGCTCTTGGCGACGCCGGCACCGGCGGCACAAGTGCACTGGCTGCGGACCGGTGCCGAGTGTGCCGCCCCGGATCCCGGTGGGGCGGTGTTGGTCCAGGCCTGCGGTGCCGTGGGGCGCTACTACCTCGCGACCACGGGCGAGCTTCCCGCCGTCGAGTGTGCCGCCGAAGTCTCCGGCACCGAGATGGCCGCCTTCTACGCCCGCTCCAACATCGGTGCCCCCGGTACCTGCTTTGCCCGAGACGGCGGCCCGTGGGTGGCGGTCGCCGACGTTCGGGGACGCCGTAGCAAGGAGGTGGGCTTCACGATCCTCCAGAGCTCCGGGGGCCTGGTCGACGTCGAGCTCCTCGACCTGGTGGCGGCCCACGACCGGATGCCCGATCGCATCGGGCTGCCCAGCGACGTCCATCTCCTGGCGGTGCTGTGCGACCTGACGGAGTCCCTCGACGCCGGGCTCGACGAGCCACCGGTGGCGGTCGTCGTGCCTTTTGGCCGCCATCTCGAGGCTCCCCTCGAGTGCTCCAACGACGAGGCCGGGCTCGCCTGTCAGATCGAGCGCGTGCTGGCCCACCTCGCCACCGCCCACGGCACGGTGACGCTGGCGGCTGCCGGAGACCACCGGGCCCTGACCTTCCCTGCGGCGGCACCCAGTGCGTTGGCGGTGGCGAGCCTCGACCCCGGCCGGTACCTCGGCGGTTGGGGAGCGCTGCCGTCCTGGGAGTCACCCCAGGCCACCACCGCCCTCATGCCCGGGATCGGGGTCCTCCTCGACCTCGAGCGGGCGGACGGGCTGAGGCCCACTCCAGCGGGATCGCCGATGGCCACGGCGCTCTTCGCCGGGGTCCTCGGCGGCACCCTCGCTCGGGGAGACTGGCAGCCGCCGGTACCCTTCCCGCTGGCTGCCGCCTGGGCACCCTGGCCCGGCATCGAAGGCTTCTCGCTGGCCCTCGACGGCGCGCCCCTCCCGGGCTCCCACTTCAGCGATGCCGACCTGATGATCCGACGGGCCCTGGGCCTGGTGCCGGCGGCTCCCAGCGAGCCACCGCCCACTCCGGAGACCGTGTTGGTCCTCACCGCCGACGAGCTCGTTCTGCCGCAACAAACTCTTCCCGGCATCATCGCGTCGTTGGTCGACGAGTGGCCCCCGTTGCCCGATGTCTTCCCCTGCGTGCCCTGCGCCGGCGTGCGCTCCCAGGGCCCCGGAGGCGGCCGGCCCGATGAGCCCCCGGGCGGCGACCCCCCGGGCGACGACCCCGGACCCCTGGTCATCGATCTCTCGGGTTCGGGTTCCATCGGCACCTACTACGACCTGGAGGAGCTCGCCTTGAGGGTCGGCGACACGGTCTACCACCTCGAGGGCGGCGACGATGCCGCCTTGCTCGCGGCCCTCGGCGCGGGGGCCCAGGGCGCCATCGCCATCGACGGGGTGGACCTCGAAGCGATCGAAGCCTCCGGCGAGTCCATGGCGATGCTCTTCGTCCTGTCCTACGACGGCGTCCCGTTCTGGCATTCGACTCCCTTGCAGATCGGTCCCCCGGGAACTGGACCTTGACCGGCGCTCCACGAACCGTCGTCCTGTCTTGATCGAGATGGGGCAGGCGGCCGGGGGGCCGAAGTCGCACTAGACTGGCGTCATGAACTTCCCCCGATCCCGCGTCGCTCTTCTCGCCGTCTGCCTCGTCACCGCCGGCGGCCTGTCCTGCCGGGACCCGGAGCCGGTGGTGCTCGGGGCGGTCTACAACCTGAGCGGCGACCAGGCATCGCTCGACGGGCCGTCGTCCCGGGGCGCCCAGCTGGCGGTAGACGAGGCGAACCGCGCGGGGGGCCTCCTCGGGCGGCCGGTAGAGCTGGTGCTGGTCGATGGCGAGACCTCGCCCGAGGTGATCCGCAAGCGTACGACAGAGCTCCTCGCGGAGCGTCCGCGAACCGCCGCGGTCTTCGGGTTGTCCGACACCGACATGGTCCTCGCCGCGGCTCCGGTGGCGGCGGCCGCGGGGCGCGTCTTCGTCACCTCCGGGGCGACCTCGCCGGAGCTACCGGCGGAAGTCCCCGGGTTTCTCTTCCTCGCCTGCTTCGGCGACAACGTCCAGGCGGCAGCCGGTGCCGAGTGGGCCTATGGCGAGCTGGGCTCGCGGCAAGTCGTCGTGCTCTACGACGGCGCGATGACTTACACGCAGCTGTTGCACCGCTACTTCGAAGAGCGCTTCGGCGAGCTGGGCGGCGAGATCGTCCTGTCACGGCCCTACGACCGTTCCAACCCGGAACCGGCCCTCGAAGGGTTGCCGATGGCGGATCTCTACTACCTGGCGTCGGGCCCCGAGGACGCGGTCTCGCTGACGCGGGCTTTGCGGGCGCACAGCGTCGCGGCGCCCGTCCTCGGCGGTGATTCTTTCGACGAGCCTGCCGCCTGGCAGGCCTATCCGGAAGCCGAGGCCGTCTATTTCACGACCCATGCCGCCATCAGCAGGGGGAGCACCGACCCGGCGGTTCAGGCCTTCGTTCGAGCCTACGAGGGCGCCAACGACGGTCAGCTCCCGGACGCCTTCGCGGCCCTCGGCTACGACACGGTGAACCTCCTGCTGCGTGCGATCGGCGACGCCGGCAGCGACGATCCGGCGGCGGTGCTCGGGGCGCTGGCGAGGATCTCCGATTTCGTCGGTGTCACCGGCAGCCTGTCGTTCCCGGCCGGCGAGCGAATTCCGCGCAAGTCGGTCAGCATCCTCGAGGTCGACGACGGGAGTACCCATCTGGTGCGCCAGCTCGTGCCAAAGGCGGTGCCCGCGCCGGCGCCCTGAGATCCGGCGGTCCGGAAGGCCACTCCCGCTTCCCCAAAGCGCCTCTCCAAAGCTGGTCCAACCGGGTCCGTCGGTTCCGTTCCGGCGACCCCGCGAGCCAAAAGAAAGCGCGGCCGAGGAGAGATCCCCGGCCGCGCCCTCTCGAGTCTCTGTCCTGGTGGATCAGGCGACGTCGAAGCGATCCGCCATCATCACCTTGTTCCAGGCCGCGACGAAGTCGGCGACGAAGGTCCCCTGGGCGTCATCGGCGCCGTAGACCTCGGAGATCGCCCGGAGCTCGGAGTTCGAGCCGAAGATCAGGTCGGCGCGGGTCGCGGTCCACTTCACCGCACCGCTCTCGCGGTCCCGCCCCTCGAACACCTGCTCGGCATCGGACATGGCGTGCCACTCGGTATCCATGTCGAGGAGGTTGACGAAGAAGTCGTTGCTCAGCGTTCCGGGGCGATCGGTGAAGACCCCGTGGCGGGAGCCGCCGCTGTTGGCACCGAGCACGCGCAACCCGGCCACCAGGACCGCCATCTCCGGAGCGCTCAACGCCAGGAGCTGGGCGCGGTCGACGAGCAACCGCTCGCTGGGCACCGAGAAGTCGGCCTTGAGGAAGTTGCGGAAGCCGTCGGCTTCGGGCTCGAGGGGCTCGAAGGACTCCGCGTCGGTCTGCTCGGCGGTGGCGTCGGTGCGACCGGGGGTGAACGGCACCTCGATGTCATGACCGCCCGCCTTGGCCGCCTGTTCCACCGCCGCACAGCCCCCGAGGACGATGAGGTCGGCGAGGGAGACCTGCTTGCCGCCGCCCTGGGCGCCGTTGAAGTCCGCCTGGATCTCCTCGAGCTTGTCGAGGATCTTGCCCAGACGCTTGGGCTCGTTGACCTTCCAGCTACGCTGCGGCTCGAGGCGGATCCGGGCGCCGTTGGCGCCTCCCCGCTTGTCCGAGTTGCGGAAGGTCGCCGCGGACGCCCAGGCGGCCCACACGAGGTCCGAGGACGAGAGACCCGAGCCGAGGATCTTGGCCTTGAGCTCCTGGATGTCGCCGGCGTCGACCAGCGCGTGATCGACCGGCGGCACCGGGTCCTGCCAGATCAGCGTCTCGTCCGGGACCAGGGCGCCGCGGTAGCGGGAGACCGGGCCCATGTCGCGGTGAGTGAGCTTGAACCAGGC
>JAGQSE010000372.1 GCA_020439725.1 Acidobacteriota bacterium | reverse complement strand
TAGAGGTCGAGGCCGTAGAAGCCGGCCCGGTGCTCTCGATCCCGGTTCGAGTTCCACTCTCGCATCCAGTCCACCAGCTCGCGGAACTCGTGGTTCCGCCACATCCAGGTCGGGAACCTCGTGAAGGCCACCCAGTCCGGTGCGGCGTGCTCGAGGTCGCGGACGTAGTGGTCGATGCGGGCCGCGTCGGGCCAGTCGGCCTCGGCGGCGACGATGGTGAAACCCTTTCTCTCGATGAGCTCGCGGGTGATCCGCGCGCGCGTCCGGTAGAACTCGCTGGTGCCGTGGGTCGCCTCGCCGAGGAGTACCACGCGGGCGTCGCCGATGCGCTCGAGGAGCCCCGCCATACCGCCTCCTTCGAGCGTTTCGAAGGGTTCCGCCGCCGTTGCCACCAGGTCCGGAAGCGCACGCCGGGCTGGCTCTTGGGGCCGCCTCTGGCGCGCCGGCAGCTCGGCGCCTTCCGCCCAGCCCTCCGCCCCCACGAGAGGGACGAAGCGAACCTCGAGGAGTTCCTCCTCCTCGAACCGGTCTTCGGCCACCTTCCGCACGCGGACCAAGGTCTGGACGCGCTGCGTCGGGCCCACCGGGATGACCAACCGTCCGCCGACGGCGAGCTGCTGGCGGAGCGACTCGGAGATCTCCGGCCCCCCGGCCGCTACGATGATGGCGTCGAAGGGTGCGTGCTCGGGCCAACCGCGGGTGCCGTCGCCATGGAGCACCTGGACATTGTCGTAGCCCAGGCGAAGGAGCCGCTTCCGAGCCCCGTCCGCGAGATTCGGATAGCGCTCGACGGTGTAGACCTCGCCGGCGATCTCGGCCAATACCGCGGCGGCGTATCCGGAGCCGGTGCCGATTTCGAGGACTCGTTCACCGCCGTGGAGCTCGAGGCTCTCGGTCATGA
This sequence comes from Acidobacteriota bacterium, assembly GCA_020439725.1. Taxonomy (GTDB): domain Bacteria; phylum Acidobacteriota; class Thermoanaerobaculia; order Multivoradales; family JAHZIX01; genus JAGQSE01. The sequence continues at coordinate 7,944 of JAGQSE010000372.1, read as the reverse complement.
AGGCGACGATGAACGGCTGTGAGATGGTCTGGTCCGACTCGATGGGGAGCGGAGTATCCTGGTAGGCGAACTCTTCGAGGCCCTCGCGGAGGAACACCTCGCGGGGCACTCGGCGCATCGCTTCGAGGACCAGGGGGTCACGGACTCCGCGCGCGGCGATCTGCTCGTCGACCATCCGGTGCCGGGCTTCTGTGACGCGATCGGTTGCTTGAGTCATGGGTCCACCTCCTCTCGCAAGATCCGAGACAGGTACCCATCCTCAGGCTACCGTTCGGCCCCGGCCGGATCGCCACGCGGCCGGGTGGGGTCGAGCTCGTATTCGCGCGGGTTCGAAAAGACATCGTCGGCCGTGCCTTGGGGTGGCGCCGGGGCGCTGCCCACGGCGACGGACCGAGAAGCCCGCCACGAGACCGACCGCTCCATCGATGAGGGAGGGCTGCCGACCATGCGAGAGGAGCAGACGCGGCTACACCTCGCGCGGGAGCTGATGGACGTGTTCGCCCAGCGAACCGGCCTGACCGGGGGCGGGTCGCCGCGGCGATATCTCTGGACCGACGCCTTCGCGGTGTGCAACTTTCTGGGTCTCTACCGGTCGACGGGCGAGGGGGGCTACCTCGAGCTCGCGTTGCGTCTCGTCGACCAGGTCCACCACACCCTCGGGCGCCACCGTCAGGACGATCCACGAAAGGGCTGGATCGCCGGCGGTTCCGATGCCGAAGGAGAACGACATCCCACCCGAGGCGGGTTGCGGATCGGCAAGGAGCACCCCGAGCGCCGGGCGGACCAGCGGATCGACCCGCAGCTCGAGTGGGATCGGGACGGCCAGTACTACCACTACCTGACGAAGTGGATGGTGGCACTCGAACGGGTCGGCGACGAGCTTCGCGACTCGGTCTTCCATCGCTGGGCGGCCGAGCTGGCGCTGGCTGCGCACCGTGGGTTCTGCCACTTCGATCCTTCCCTGGGACGTCCCCGGCTGGTGTGGAAGATGAGCATCGCGCTCGATCGCGCCCTCGTTCCGTCGATGGGTCACCACGACCCCCTCGACGGGCTGATCACCTACCTCGAGATCGAGGCTCGCGCCTCGGACGCCGAGGGGGCGCATCTCCTCGACCGCGAGATCGCCGAGCTCGAGGTCCTGTGCACCGGAGCTCGTTGGGATACCGACGACGCGCTGGGGATCGGCGGCTTGCTGACCGACGCCTATCGGCTGGGACGGTTGGTGGTGACGGAGGCCCCCTCGCGGGTCGGGCTGCTACGTCAGGTCCTGGCCGACGGGCGCGCCAGTCTCGCCGCCTTCGCGCCCGCCCGGACCCTCGACGCACCGGCAGAGCGCCGGCTCGCCTTCCGGGAGCTCGGCCTGGCCATCGGTCTGGCCGCCGCCCGGCGGCTGGCGGAAATGCCGCACCTCCCGGAGCCGAGCGACGACCTCGCCGCGATCACAGCCCAGGCTCCTCTCGGGACCCGGATCGAGCGCTTCTGGAGCGACCCCGCCAACCGCGCCGGCAGGACCTGGCGCGAGCACGTCGACATCAACTCGGTGATGCTCGCCACCAGCCTGCTACCGGACGAGCTCCTCGGCCTTCCGCGGCGGTCGGTCGCACCGTAGGTCCGGTCCGGCCAATGCCGGACCTTCACGCTGGGCGCTTTGGAAGGTGTCGGTCCGCGGCCTCGGAGCTCGAGTGCGCCGATCCGGCGCCTCCGCCGCCTGCCAGGCGGCTCATCAGGGCGTCCGTCGAGTCCCCGCGGGAGGGCCCGGCCGCATCGAGGTGACCCCGCTGGACGAGGTGGCCGAGGAGCAGGAGGGCCGGAATCGCCAGGAAGCCGGCGGCGATGAAGACGATCACCAGGGCCCACAGCGTCTCGTCGCCGGCGGCGTAGTCCGTGGCCAGCGCCACGGGACGCAGGGCCCACGGGTACTGCCCCGCTCCCCAACCCCACAGCACCGAGACGATGGCGACCACGGCGAGGGGACGGGCCAGGTCGTAGCGGCCGCTTCGGAGCGCCGCGAGGGAGCTCAGTCCTCCCAGGGCCGAGATCACCAGCAGCGCCGCGCCCACCGGGGCCGAGAGAGACGCGAAGAGGTCGGGGGCGTCGGCGGCGAGGACCGCGATCCCCGCCAGCGCCACCGCGCCAGTGACGAGGCCGGAGAGCGTCGCGCGGCGCCGGAAGTAGGCGGTGAGGGCGGCATCACCTTGCCGATGCGCGTCGTGGGTCAGGAGAACCGCGGCGCCAAACGCGGCGGTGGTCACCGCCAGGATGCCGCCGAGGACCGAGGTGGGCGTGAGCCACGAGCGCCAGGGGTCACCGGCGGCGTTGCCCAAGGGTACCCGCCCCGAAGCCACCGCCCCGACGACGGCGCCCAGAAAGAACGGCGTGACCAGGGAGGCGCCGGCGAACGCAGCGCCGTAGAACCGGCGCCGGTTGGTCGTGTCCGCCCACTTGCGGAAGGCAAAGCCGGCCCCGCGGAAGATGATGCCGAAGGCGGCCAACGTCAGGGGGATCCACAGGGTCGTGGCGATCGAGACGAAGGGCTGGGGGAAGGCGGTCCAGAAGAACACGAAGACGAAGATGAGCCAGACGTGGTTGGCCTCCCAAACCGGTCCGATGCTCGACTCGATGAGCCGCCGGGGTTCGCGGCCTCGGACCTCGTCCCCGGCGACCAGGTCCCACATGCCGGCCCCGAAGTCCGCGCTGCCAAAGACCGCGTAGGCGGAGATTCCGACCCAGATGATCGAAGCGACGACGATGACCAGCATCTAGCTCTCCGGCGGCCCGTAGGGCGTCGGTACCGGCTGATCCGCGCGGAAGCTTCGGGCCAGGCGGCGAAGCCCCAGGGCGGTGGCGCCCGCGAGCCCCAGGTAGACGACCACGATGGCGACGAGGCTCCACAGGATGCCGTCGGCGGCGGTGACGGCGTCGCGGGTGCGCACCAGGCCGAAGACGATCCACGGCTGGCGTCCCACCTCGGTGGTGATCCAGCCCGCCTCGAGGGCGATCACGGCGGCCACCCCGGCGACCGAGGCCGCGCGCCAGAACCACACCGACTCGGGGGCACGGCGCCTTCGCCACCAGGTCCAGGCGAAGATCGCCGACAGGCCCAGCAAGCCGAAGCCCAGCCCCACCATCAGTTGGAACGCGCCATGGACGAGGTTCACCGGCGGCTGGTCGCCGGCGGGGACCTGGTCGAGACCGGGAAGCTCGCCGTCGAGTCGATGCGTCCCGAGCAACGACGCCATGGCCGGAAGCTCGACGGCACCGACCACCTCGCCGTTCCGCAGCACGCCGCCGAGGGTCAAGGGGACCCGGGTGCCGGTTTCGGCGATCAGCTCCATCGCCGCGAACTTCGAGGGCTGCGCGGTGATGAGGCGCCGGGCGGCGAGGTCGCCGACGCCGATCTGGAGCGGAGTGGCGATGGCGGCCACCGTGAAGGGGATGAGGAAGCCGAGCCGGTGCAGGCGGTCGTTGCGGCCCCGCAGCCGCCCGACGGCATAGACGCTCGCGACCAGGAAGCCGACCACCATGTAGGCGGCGAGCAGCATGTGGAGATATTGCACCGCCACGGCGGAGTTGAACATCGCCGCCCACGGGTCGACGTCGACGATCTCACCGGCGACGATGCGGAAGCCGGCGGGCGCGTTCATCCACGCGTTGACCGAGAGGATGAAGAACGAGCCGGCGAAGCCGGCAGCGATGATCGGCAGGAGAGACGCGAAGTGGAGCCGGGCGGGCAACCTCGTCCAGCCATAGAGGTAGATGCCGATGAAGATGGCCTCGAGGAAGAAGGAAATGCCTTCGAGGGCGAAGGGCAGCCCCATGACCTCGCCGTAGGGGCCCATCAAGCCCGGCCACAACATCCCCATCTCGAAGGACAGGATCGTCCCGGAGACGGCGCCGACCGCGAAGAGCAGGGCCATGGCCTTCGACCAGCGCTTCGCGAGGGTCAGCGCGGCGAGGTCGCCGTGGCGCAGACCCAGCCAGTGGGCGATGGCGGTGATGGCGGGCAAGGCCACGCCCAAGGCGGCGAAGACGATGTGGAACCCGAGGCTCACCGCCATCTGGTTGCGGGCCGCGAGCAGGTTGAGGTCGAGGGTGGCGAGGGCGGCGGGCGTACCGGTCACGACAGACACCTTGTGGCTCTTGAGGGTGTGGTCCGGAAGACCACCGGAGCCACGGAGAGGCTATCAAAGTGCACGAGCCCGGCGAGCTGCGATGCCGGCGGACGAGGGCGCCCTCGTCCGCCGGGACCGAGCACGGCCGGCAGCTCATCCCTCGCCCGGTGCCCCGTGGCCTCAGTCCGCGGGCTCGACGCGCAGGCGCACTCCCTTGGCTGTCTCGACTTCTTCGACCCAAAGCACCACCTTCGATCCGAGCACCAGGGGCTCGCCTTCGAGCACCGCGGGGCGCCCCGGAAGGGCTTCGAGCCGCCGGTAGCCATCGAAGCGATCGCCGTCTCTGCGGTGGGCCTCGAGCTCTCGGTCGGAGGCATCGGTGAGGACTCGGGCGATGGTGAGGAGGTCGAAGGAGGTGCGGACATAGAGGGCGGCGCGGCCCTCGGCCACCGCCAGGGTCGCGCGGATGCGAGGGGAGCCGCCGCCGCGGAAGGGCAGTTGGGGGTCCGTGGTGCCGAGCCCGACGGCCGCGAGCCCCTGCACCTCCTTGAGGTCGATCTCGCAACGCACGCTGGCGCGGCCGAGGGTGCCGGTGTTCCAGGAACACGTACCGCTACGCCCGACGACCCGACCGTGGCGTTTCGAGGGCCCGGCGACGAGCTCTCCGGGGGCGGCGGCGTAGGAGGAGCGCAGCCGATCGAGCACGGTCTCGAGGTCCGAGGGCGCTCCGGCTGCGGCACTGATCTCCAGGACGGGCCCCCAGGCGACCGCGATGACGAAGCTGAGGAGAAGCGTACCGAGGCGGAAGCGTCTCCGGTCGACGGGTGTCATCGCCGGCCCCTCAGCGCAGCTGGAGCTGGTCGAAGATCAGGCGGACCGCGGCGTTGTCGTCGTAGTCGTCGCCCATCACCGTGAAGGTCACCTTGTAGCCCTGGTGAGCGGTGATGTTGAGGCTCTGGGCGATGCCGTTGTAGGTGTACCGCGTGTGGGCCCAGTCGATGCCGTTGCGGGTCTTGCGGCTGGCAGGGGTGCCGTCATAGCGGGTCGCGAAGGTTTCGATGGCCGCCATCGGGTCGCCGTGCCAGCCGCCGCCACCCTCGAACTTGACGTAGACGGCCTGGGCACCGCCCGTTCCTTTCTGGCTCAGGGTCATGAGCCCCATGCGGTCGAGATCGTCGGCCATCACCTCCCAGCCTTCCGGCAACTGGGTCTCGAAGCGGGCGGTGGTCAGCGGGCCCGCGGACTTGGCTGCCGGCGCCGTGGCGGACGGGGGTGGCGAGACCGAGTCCTTCGCCGCCGCGGTCTCGGCGGCCCCGGTGGGACCGCCGCAGGCGAGGAGCAGGCCCGAGAGAGCGAGGAAGGTCGTGGACAGGAGGACGAGGCCGGCGGGGCGACGGAACGAAGGCTGCGGGGTCAGGGACATCATGGGTCTCCTTTCGAGAGAGCGTCGGGTTGGCCAGGCGAGCTCGAAGACCGAACGCGCCGGCGGCTCGTGGGCAAGCGGTCCGATCCGCCGCGCCCTTTGCTGTCCGAGTACCTCGAGCAAGGCGGGTACCAGCCAGGGAATCGGATCTGCCGACCTGGGGTTCGCCCGTAAGGCTCCTGGTTTCAGAGGTTTGCGCACCCTTCGGCGGGACGAGGGAGAACCTTCTCGGCAGCTGGGTCCCGCGGACGGAATCGCCGTGGTTCCACAGCTGGGACGCTGGCGCCGCCTGCCGGCTGCTGTGGCTGCGGAATGCGCGGCGGGGATGCTAGCCTCCGAGCGAATGACCGGCTCCTGGATCCTGGTGGTCGCCGCTGGCGGCGGCGCCTCGCGTCGGACGATTTCGCCCGCGGGTTCTGTCGTGGGGAGCGGGGCCGATGCCGGCCTGGTCCTGGACCATCCGACGGTCTCCCGCCGCCACGCCGCTCTCGAGCCCGACGGGGACGGCGTCTGGCTCGAGGACCTCGGATCGTCGAACGGCACCCGGCTCGGCGGCACACCGATCACCGGGCGTGTGCTCGTCGGCCCCGGCGACCGGGTTCACTTCGGGTCTCTCGAGGCCCGCTTCGAGCTCACCGATGCGCGCGAGGTCGAAGCCGCCATCGAGCTCACGCCACCACCGGCCACGACCGCGGGCACCGATTCAGCCACGCTCTCCGTGGGCTCGGTCCGCGACTTCGTCCTGCAGGCGCTGCCGCAGGTCGTTGGCTGCCTCGAGACGCTGAGGCGTGAGCGCGCGCGAACCGGGTCGCGGGGCGGCGCGGACTACCGGGGCGGTCTGGCCCTGGCGCAGGCCGCGGGCGACGCGCTCTTCCACGGCTTTCCCTGCCGCGCCCTCGAGATCCGCGCGCCCGGCCTCGACGACTCCGCGATCCTCTTCCGGGGAGGGGACGCCGCGGCGCTCGAGGGCGAGGACGTCGTCCGCGTCCCGGCGGGCGCGGTGGAGACCAACGTCTGCTTCACCCCGGGTCTCCACGCCGGTGGGGTGGTGCCGCTGATCGAGCTCGTGACCCGCCTCGTGGCCCTCGAGCTACCGGCCTTCGAGGAGCGAGCGCACTCGACCTCGCCGCCGGTCCAAGGCACCAAGGTCGAGCTGCCGCGACCCGCGACGGTCGACCCGGTGGTGCGCCGGATCTACGAGGAGGCGCGCCGTGTCGCGCGGGGTGACGTCGGGGTCCTGATCCGCGGTGAGTCCGGGACGGGCAAGGAGGTGCTGGCGCAGTTCCTCCACCGCTGCTCACCCAGGGCGCGAGGAGAGCTCGTCGTCCTCAACTGCGCCGCCCTGCCCCAGGACCTCCTCGAGGCCGAGCTCTTCGGCATCGAGCGCGGCGTTGCCACCGGCGTCGAGGCAAGGCCCGGCAAGTTCGAGATCGCCCATGGGGGGACGCTCTTCCTCGATGAGATCGGCGACATGGCGCCAGCGACCCAGGCCAAGATCCTGCGGGTCCTCCAAGAGGGCGAGGTCTTCCGCATCGGTGGCGCCGCTCCCCGCGCGGCCCGCGTCCGCGTCCTGGCGGCGACCAACCGCGATCTCGGGGCGATGATCGAGGCGGGCAGCTTCAGGCTCGATCTCTATCACCGCATCGCGGATTGCCGCCTGACCCTGCCCCCGCTCTCCGAGCGGCTCGCCGATCTGCCCAACCTGGCGGCGCACTTCCTCGCCCGATCGGCGAAGGACCAGGGAATCACCGTCCGGGGGATCTCGAAGGCGGCGCTCGAAGCGCTGATGACCTTCTCGTGGCCGGGAAACGTCCGTCAGCTCGAGCGCGAGATGGCACGGGCGGCGCTCTTTCTCGAGGACGGTGAGCTGCTGCAAACCCGTCATCTCCACGACGAGATCGCGACGGGGCTCGGGCCGGCGCGCTCCGCCGCTTCCGGGCGGACCCTCAAGGCCCGTCTCGAGGCCCACGAGCGCCGGGTGATCACGGAGGCGCTGGCCCGCCACGACCGCAACGTCCGCGCCGCGGCCACCGAGCTCGGTGTCGGTCGCACGACCCTGTACCGGCGGATCCAGGAGCTCGGGATCGAGCTCTGACCCGGCACCGCCCGCGGTACCATCTCCCGCGTGAAGTACGACACGGCGGTGCCGATCGGGCGCGGTGCCAGCGGCGAGGTTTTCAAGGCTTGGGATCAGGAGAACGAGCGCTTCGTGGCGCTCAAGCTCTTCCCGCCTGACGACGACTCGACCGCCGGCACCCGCCGCCGTCGCGAGGCCGAGGCCCAGCGCCGTCTCGATCACCCGTCGATCTGTGAGATCTACGAGGTCGGCACGACACCGAGCGGCCGTGGCTTCATCGCGATGCGCTTCGTCGACGGCGAGCCCCTCGACGTGGTCGCCGCCCGGTTGCC
>JAGQSE010000021.1:4209-6404 GCA_020439725.1 Acidobacteriota bacterium | reverse complement strand
CGCTCGGCGATGAGCCGCCGGAGGCGGGTCATGCGCACCGCCTCTTCCTGCCGCGGACCGCTCGGCGGGCCTAGTGCCTTGGTGGTATCGGCCTTGGTGGTATCGGCCTTGGCGGTGTCGGCCTTGGTGGGAGCCTCCTTCTGAGGCTGGCTCTTGCTGGCCGCGGGAGCTGCGCCCTTCGCTTCGGGCTTCGGCTGGGGCTTCTCCGGGGCCTTCTCCGGGGCCTTGCCCTCCGCCTTGGCGTCCTGCTTAGCGTGCTCCGCCAGGTACCGCTCGACGTCCTCCTTGAGCACGCGGCCACCGGGGCCGCTGCCCTCGACCTTCGAGGCGTCGATACCGGCGTCGTGGAGGGCGCGGCGAGCGGCGGGCATGACCCGCGCCTCGATGGCCTGGCCCTCGTCGTCGGCGCCCGAATCGTCGCTCGCGGCTCCGACGTCGGCGGCCTTCTGCCTTGACTCGTCGGTGTCTTCCTCGGTGGCTTCGTCGGACTTCTTGGCGGTCGCCTCGGCATCCTTGCCCGAGCCCGCGTCGTCGGCGTCGCGCTCTTCCATGTAGCCGATGACCTCGCCGACGGCGACGGTCTCGTCCTGCTGCTTGAGGATCTTGGTGACGATGCCGGACACCGGCGCCGGCAGCTCCATCGAGGCCTTGTCGGTCTCGAGCAGGACCACGCCGTCGTCGACCTCGACGAAGGCACCCTCCTCGACCAACCACTCACCCACCGTCGCCTCGGTGATCGACTCCCCCGCCGGGGGTACTTTCAATTCGATGGCCATCTCGACTCGTGCTCCTGTCTCGCGAGTTGGGTCTCGCCCGGCGGCGCCGCGCGTCCTACCGGGGCGGTTCTATTCGGGCTCTCAGTCTCCGAGGGCCCGGTCGATGAGCTCCTTTTGCTCGTGCTTGTGCGCCGTTGCCGAGCCGGTGGCCGGGCTGGCGGATTCTTGCCGCGTGATCCCCTCCTCGAAGGGCCAGCGATCGAAGAGCTGGTGCCCCAGGTGGATCCGCAGGTAGACCCAGGCGCCCATGTTGCGGGGCTCCTCCTGGACCCAGACCACCGGGGTACCGTTGGGGTAGGGGTCGAGGGCCGCCTCGAGGAGATCCCGCGACAGCGGGTAGTACTGCTCGAGGCGGACGATGGCGATGTCGCGGATCTCGCGCTCGGCGCGCGCCGCCGCCAGGTCGTAGTAGACCTTGCCCGAGCACAAGAGGATCCGCCGCACCTTCTCCGGGTCCTCGAGGGTGGTGTCGGGGATGACGCGCTGGAACTCGCCCTCCGACAGGTCCTCGAGGCTCGACTTGGCATCGGGGTGGCGCAGCAGGCTCTTGGGCGACATGACCACCAAGGGTTTGCGCAGCGGCCGCAGCACCTGGCGCCTGAGGCAGTGGAAGATCTGCGCCGGGGTGGTCAGGTTGACCACCTGCATGTTGTCCTCGGCGCACAGCGTCAGAAAGCGCTCGAGACGGGCGCTCGAATGCTCGGGACCCATTCCCTCGAAGCCGTGGGGCAGCAGCAGACCGAGACCGCTGAGGCGGTTCCACTTGTCCTCGCTGCTCGAGATGAACTGGTCGGTGATCACCTGCGCGGCGTTCGAGAAGTCGCCGAACTGCGCCTCCCACAACACCAGCCAGTCAGGAGAGTCGAGGCTGAAGCCGAACTCGTACCCGACGCAGGCGACCTCGGAGAGCGGGCTGTCCCACACCTCGAAGGGCTTCTGGGTGTCCGAGAGATGGGCCAGCGGCGCATAGGTCTCGCCGTTCTCGTGGTCGTGGAGCACCGCGTGGCGATGACTGAAGGTGCCGCGCTCGCTGTCCTGACCCGACAGGCGCACGCTGTGTCCCTCGACCACCAGCGTGGCGAAGGCCAGCGCCTCGCCGGCGCTCCAGTCGAGGCGTTCGTCGCCGTCGGCCATCTTGCGCCGTGCTTCGAGGAGGCTGTTCTCGAGCTTCGGATGGACGTGGAATCCCTCGGGGACCCGGGTCGTGGCCCGGAGCAGCTCGGCGAGCTTCTTCTTGGGCACCGCGGTGGTGACCTCGGGGACCTCGGCGTCGGCACCACCCCGGTAGGGTTCCCACACGCCGGCGCCCATGGTCGGGTGCTTGCGCTCGTAGTCCGGATCCCGGGCCTTCTTGAGCTCCGCCTCGAGGACCTTCCGGCGGTCCTTGGCGATGCGTTTGGCCTCGTCGGAGGTGATGTC
>JAGQSE010000021.1:3031-4110 GCA_020439725.1 Acidobacteriota bacterium | reverse complement strand
CCGAAGCGCCGGTAGCAATACATGTCGATGATCACGTCGCTGGCGAACTCGGCGCGGTAGTCCATGGCGACGTCGATGACCTGCGCCACGGCTTCCGGGTGCTCGCCGTTGACGTGGAAGATCGGCGTCTGCAGCATCTTGGCGACGTCGGTGGCGTACTGGCTCGAGCGCCCGCTCTCGGGGGGCGTGGTGAAGCCGATCTGGTTGTTGACCACCAGGTGCAGGGTGCCACCGGTCGCGTAGCCCGCGAGACCGCTCATGTTGAGCATCTCCTGGACCACGCCCTGACCGGCGAAGGCGGCGTCGCCGTGGATCACCAGCCCCATCGCGCGGCGCCGCGCGGTGTCGCCGAAACGCTCCTGCTTGGCGCGGACGCGGCCGAGCACCACCGGACCGACGAACTCGAGGTGGCTCGGGTTGAAGCACAGCGACAGATGGACGCTCTCGCCGTTCGACATCTTGCGGTCGGTGCTGTAGCCGAGGTGGTACTTGACGTCACCACGGCCCCGGAGCTTCTCGGCATCGGAGTCGGCGTCGGCGAACTCGCGGAAGATCTCCGCCGGGCTCTTGTCCATGATGTTGGCCAGGACGTTGAGCCGGCCGCGGTGGGCCATGCCGATGACCACTTCCTCGACCCCGTGCTCGGCGGCCTCCTCGATGACCTCGTCGAGGAGCGGGATCAGCGTCTCGGCGCCCTCGACCGAGAAACGCTTGGCGCCGATGAACTTCTTGGCGACGAATTGCTCGAAGAGCTCGGCGTCGGTGAGCTTGGTGAGGATGCGGCGCTGCTCGTCGACGGTGAGCTTGCGGCGCGTCGAGGGGTCCTCGAGACGGCGTTGGAGCCAATGCTTGCGCTCGACGCTGTCGAGGTGCATGTACTGGACCCCGATGGAGCCGCAGTAGCTGTCACGCATCCGGTCGATGATCTCGCTGAGCTTGAGGACCATCGTGCCCGGGATGGTGGCGCTCGAGTAGAGCGTGTCGAGGTCCTCCTCGGACAGGCCCCAATGCTCGAGCTCGAGCTCGGGCACCTTGGCGGCGGGTGGCGCCAGCGGGTTGAGGTCGGCGAGCAGGTGGCC
>JAGQSE010000021.1:0-2982 GCA_020439725.1 Acidobacteriota bacterium | reverse complement strand
CGGAGCCGCCGCGAGAGGCCGCGGACCATGCCCAGGGCGAGCTTGGGCTGCTGGTCGAGCCGCGACATCAGGTCGGCGCCGTCGAGGGTCAGAAGGCGGACGTGCCCCCGCGCCAACGAATCGGCGACCCGCGGCGCACTGTCGAGGACCGCCAGCTCACCGACCACGTTGCCGACTCCCAGCTGGGCCACCAGCTCGCCGTCCCGCAGGATGACGATGGAACCCTCGGCGACGATGTAGAGCGCGCTGCCGACGTCCCCCTGGTGGAAGAGGTACTCGCCGTCCTCGAGCTCGAGCTCGCCCATCAGCTGGGCCACCTGTTCGAGCTCGGCGTCGGAGAGGTCGTGGAACAGCGGCACGCTGCTGAGGAAAGGAACGCGCTCGGCGGATTGCTCGGGACTCGGCGGCGGTGCCGGCTGTCGGCGCGGTGCCGGGCCGGCGGCGGAAGGCGGGTTGAAGATGCTCGACGGGGCGAAAGACGGGCCCAAGGCGACGGCGGCGCCGGAAGCATGGTCGGCGGCATCGTCCTCGAGAGCGGCGAAATAGTTCTGCCAGCCCTCTCCGACCGATCCTGGGTCGTCGCGATATCGGCGGTAGATCTCCTCGACGAAGGCGAGGCTCTCGCCGCCGAAGGATCCTTTCTCAGGGTTCATGCTGTCCTCTCTTCGCGTCCCCAAGCCGCCGTCGTCGCGAACCGGACCGACAGCGCAGAGACGAGACCGCCCCGATTCCCCCACGGTTCTCGCGCCGGACCCGCGGGGTCGGGGTCCAGGCCATTGTATGCAAGTCCTTGGCCCGCTGTCGTCTACCGTCGACGACGGGCCTTGAGACGGTCCAGGAGGTCCTGCGCCAGGGCGCGTACGTCGGCGGCTCCGCCGCGGGTCTCGAGGAGCGCCTCGAGGGTCTCCACCGCCTCCGCTTCGCGGCCCGCGCGCACCGATTGCACCGCGCGGTTGTAACGATCGACGTCGCGGTTGTGGACCAGGACCTCGCGTACCTGGGTGATGTGACGCTCGAGCTCGGCCCGCCACAGGCCGTCGGTGGTGGCCTCGGCGATCCTCTCGAGGAGGGCCAGGGCCTCGTCGCCGCGGCCGTCCGCGATGAGCCGGTCGGCACCCTCGACCTCGGCGCGGAGGACCTGCTCGCGAGCCTCGGTGACCAGGGCGTCATCCGCCAGCCGGGTGAGCGGTCCGTCGATCAGCGCCTCGGCACGGGAGCGCTGACCGGTGCGCGCGTAGAGCACCGCCAGGTTGAAGACGACGTCGGGGCGCGACGGCAACATCCGGCGCGCGTGCTCGAGGGCGTCGACGGCGGCGGCTGGTGGCTGGGGCTCGAGGGTGAGCACCGCGCCGAGACCCACCCAGGCTTCGGGGAAGTCGGGGTTGAGCTCGAGGCTCTTCTCGAACGCCCTCCGGGCACCGTCCAGGTCCTCGCGCGCCGCGCCCTCGAGCTCGACGCTGGTGAACCGCCGTCCGGTCCAGGGTGCGAGCAGGCTCCGGCCGTAGAGGTATTGCACCAGGAAGCTCGACGGTGCCAGCTGCCGCGCCCGCTCGTAGTAGCCGCGCGCGTCGTCGTAGCCACCCGCGGCGTCCTCGAGGAGTCCGAGCCCGGTCCAGGCGGTGGCGAGGCGGGGGTCGAGATCTAGCGCGTTGTCGAGCAGCGAGCGCGCCCGCCGCGCCGCGTTGGGGTCGGCGAAGATCAACAGCTCCCCGAGCCGCGCCAGGAGCTCCGGATGGCTCAGCGGGTAGATGCGCGCGCCGCGATCGACCTCTAGGCCAGCGACCGGCAGTCGCGCCAGCGGCAGCTCGGGCTGCGCCAGGTAGGCCTGGAGCTCGCGCTCCAAAGTGCCGAAGCGGACGCCGAAGGCGCTCTCGAACGCCTCCTCGGTCGGCGTGTCGCCGGCCACCAGCTCGAGGAAGCGGAAGAGCTGACCGCTACGCTCGGGATTGCCCACCAGCAGGTAGTGGACCAGCGCCCAGCTCTGGGCGTAGAAGCCGCCGCGCCGCGAGCTCTCGTTGTACTCCGGTGAGTCCTTGTCGACGGCGAGGAGCGATTCGAGGGCGAGCTGGCGGTGGCGCCTGAGCCACTGGACGTGGGAAGCGATGGGCAGACCGAGGATCGCGCGGTCGCCGCGCGCCTCGAAGGTGCTGTAGAGCTCGGCCAACCCCTCGTTGAACCATAGCGGCACACCGGGAAGGTTGTTGGCGACGAAGTAGTGGAGATACTCGTGGTAGAGGATCCGCGTCGGGTCCGAGCGCGAGTCGCCGTCCATGGCGACGTAGTTGCCCAGCGTGTGGGCGACGAAGTAGCCGGTGATTCCCGCCGACTCGCCGGGAACGCCCTGCTTGTAGGGCGCAAAGGCGTCGTCATCGGGGAAGACGTAGATCGTCGTCGGGACCGGCGACTGGACCTCTAGGCCGCCGAGCCAGCTCGACAAGGCCGCGCGCAGGATCTCGAGATCGCCACCAACGCGCCGGGTGGTGGCCTCGCCGGCACCGCTCAGCAGCGAGAAGTGCGCGGTCTCCGCGCGGATCCACGGCTCGCCGGGAATCGATTCCGCGCGTACTGCTCCGGCGGCAAGAAAGAGGCCGAGCCCTGCCAGGGCCAGGACGGGGACGAGGACGAGGTGGCGCGGTGGGGTCCTGTGGTTCGTCATGGGCTTGCCGGCACGGTGGTCGGAGCGAAGACCGCCACCGTGCCTGGTCGAAAGAACCCCGGAGCGGCAGCCGAGATTCCGCCACCTCCACCCGTTGCTCAGGGCGCGCTGCTCACGGTCTCGGCCACCGTTGGCTCCTGAGGGGCGGGCTCCTGGCCGGCTCTCCCCTGACCCGCGAGCCGCTCGCGGCGATATTGCTCCGCCTTCTCCGCCAGTCCCGTGGACACGGCCTCGGAGACCTCGAGCTTGCGTTCGGCAGCGTAGTCGCGAAGCTGGCGGGTGATCTCCATCGAGCAGAACTTGGGACCGCACATCGAGCAGAAGTG
>JAGQSE010000371.1 GCA_020439725.1 Acidobacteriota bacterium | reverse complement strand
CAGATCGGAGCGCTCGCGGAGCGTCGGCAGGGTCAGCGTCGCGCCGCGGATCCTATAGTAGAGGTCGCGGCGGAAGGTGCCGTCGGCGACCAGGCCGTCGAGGTCGCGACAGGTGGCGGCGATGAGCCGGAAGTCGGAGCGCCGGGGCTGGTTCTCACCAACCCGGTAGTAGACGCCCTCTTCGAGGACCTTGAGCAGCATCACCTGGAGCGACGGCGACATCTCGGCGACCTCGTCGAGAAAGAGCGTGCCCCCGGCGGCGTGGTGGATCTTGCCCTCGTGACCGGACCGCTTGGCACCGGTAAAGGCACCGGGGGCGTAGCCGAAGAGCTCGCTCTCGAGGAGCTGGGGCGAAAGCGCTCCGCAGTTGATGTCCATCAGGGGACCACGTCCACGCCCGCTGGCGTTGTGGATGGCCCGCGCCAGCAGCCCCTTGCCGGTACCGGTTTCGGCGAGGAGGAGCACCGGCAGGTTGCTCGGGGCGATGCGCGCGGCGAGCTCCTTGGTCCGGCGCATCACCGGATCGCTGCCGAGGAGCGAGGCGAAGGGGCTCGTGGCCCCGGCGGCCACCGAGGGTACGGGCTTCCTGGCAGTCACCGAGAGCGTACGATCGGTGGCCGGCTCCACCACCACGACCACACCGAGAATCATTCCCGGGGGCCCTTCGACCGGGTGCAAAGCGACCTGCCGTGGCCGGCCACCGGGGCCCCAGCGGGGCACCTCGAGCCGGTCGAGGCCACGGCCCACCTGGGCCACGAGGGCTTCCCAGCCAAGACCACAGACCTGCTCGAGGGAGCTGCCGACCAGAGGGACGGGCAGGGTGCGTTCGGCGGTGGCGTTCGAAGCCATGATGACTCCGGGCCACTCGACCAGAAACGCCGGGGCGTCGCTCTGGCGCAGCACGGACCCGACGCCGCGCTCGCCGGCGCTGGCCCAGGCGCGGCTGCGCAGCGCCTCCTGAATCGCACGGGCGCCGTGGAGCACCGCCAGCTGGATCGCCGGGTGCGCCGCCTCGGCGTGGGAGGTGGCGTCGAGCACCCCGACGATACGGCCGTAGGGATCGCGGATCGGGCTGGCGTAGCAGATCAACGCGTGGTTCGATCGCACGAAGTGAGCACACCCGGCGACGGCGACGGGGCGCTCCTCGACCAGCGCGGTACCGATGGCGTTGGTGCCCTGGACCTCCTCGGACCAGCGACCGCCCTCGATCAGGTGAAGCTTGCGGGCCGTGCCCCCGAACTCACCGCCGGCCTGCGAGCGCAGGATCAGCCCCTTCTCGTCGGTGAGGAGCAGGCTGTAGTGGGCGTCGTCGAAGACCGACTCGCTCGCCGGCAAGACCTCGGACGCGGCCCCCATCAGCGCCGCCGATCGCTCCTGGCGGGCGCGCAGGTCACCGCCGCGGAGCAGCTCCTGGCTCTCGGGGGATCCTTCCGGCCGGACCCCGAGCCTCTGGACACGGCGCCAGCGGTCGAAGACGGGGTGCGCGGGAAGCGAGCTCGAGCCCTCGGACTGGAAAGCCCGCCAGAGACCGAACTCGATGCGCGTCAATTCCAGGTGAGACATGGGGACTCCCTGGTGCGTCGGCGCCATGCGGAAGGGCAGGCGCACCAGGGAGCGTAGGCGGTTCTCGGACAAGATTCAACCGCGGCCGGCTCTGGGCCCTCGCTCGGCGGGAGCGTTCTTGGACAGCCACAGCCACTCGTCGTCGGTGTAGATCCGCGAGCGGGTGAGGAAGCGCATGCCCTCGGGAGCCTCGAGCGAGAACCCTCCACCCCGACCGGGAACGGCGTCGATGATGAGCTGGGTGTGCTGCCAGACCTCGAACTGCTGGCCGCCGATATAGAACGGGCAACCGGCGATGGAGCCGAGATAGACGTCGCGCTCACCCACCCGGAACTCGCCGTCGGGGTAGCACATGGGGGCGCTGCCGTCGCAGCAGCCCCCGGATTGGTGGAACATCAGGTCGCCGTGGACCTTGCGCAGCCGCTCGATGAGCTCCGTCGCCGCCGGGGTGACGGTGACGCGTGGAACGGTGTCGGGCATCGCCTTCTCCTTTCGATTCGAAGAGATCCTTTCGATTCGAAGCGGCCCTGTCGATCAGAAGAAGCCCATCTCGTTGGGATCGTAGCTGACCAGCAGGTTCTTGGTCTGCTGGTA
>JAGQSE010000370.1 GCA_020439725.1 Acidobacteriota bacterium | reverse complement strand
GTCGTACCGTGATGAGCACCCGGACCGCCTCCGCGACCTTCGAGCCCGACACCGGCTCCCGCGTCCAGACACGGGATCCGGGGTTCGAGCGGTACTACGTGTGGCAGGTTCCCGTCCGCCTGACCCACTGGCTCATCGCGGCTTCGATCGTGGTCCTGTCGGTGACCGGGTTCTACATCGGCCACCCGTTCCTCGTGGTGCCCGGAGAAGCGCGTTTCCACTTCGTCATGGGGACCGTGAAGGCGATCCACTTCTACGGCGCGATCGTGTTCACCTTGTCGGTGCTCTCCCGGATCCTGTGGATGTTCGTCGGTAGCGAGTTCTCGAGCTGGCGCCAGTTCATCCCGCTGGCGAAGGAACGTCGCCAGGACCTGGTGAAGACCTTCCGCTTCTACGTCTTCCTCGACCGCGAGGCACCCGACAAGGGGGGCCACAATCCCCTCGCCGGGCTGGCCTACGCGTTGATCTTCGGTCTCTATCTCCTCGAGATCGCCACCGGGCTCGCGCTCTATTCGGTCAGCGCCCACGTCGGCTCGCCGCTGGCGGTCTTCGGGGTGCTCCTGCCGTGGCTGGGCGGCGCGCAAACGGCGCGTTGGATCCACCACGTGATCATGTGGCTGCTCCTCGGCTTCGCGGTGCACCACGTCTACAGCGCCTGGTTGATGGCGGTGGTCGAGAAGAACGGCACGATGGACTCGATCTTCTCCGGCTTCAAGATCCGCCGCCGGAGCGCTTCGGAGGAGACTCGTTGAGCAGTCCCGACGCCCCGGCCTCCGCGCCGCAGCCGCTGCTGGTGCTGGGCCTCGGCAACGTCCTGTGTGGTGACGACGGCCTCGGTGTGGAGGCCGTCGTCCGTCTCACCCGGGAGTACGTGCTGCCGCCCAAGGTCGAAGCCCTCGACGGCGGCACCTTGGGTCTTTCTCTGCTCGGTCACCTGGCCGAGGCTCGGCACGTCATCCTGGTCGACGCCGTGCGCACCGACGAGCCACCGGGCACCCTGGTCCGCCTCGACGGCGAAGACGTCGCCCCGGCCGTTCGGGACCGCCTGTCGGTGCACCAGGTCGGGGTGGCCGATCTGCTGGATGGTCTGCGGCTTCTCGACGCCTATCCGCAGTCGATGGTGCTCCTGGGGCTGGTGCCCCAAAGCCTCGAGCTCGGCCTCGAGCGCACCCCAGCGGTGGAGCAGAACCTGTCGGCGCTGGTCGACCGTCTGGCGGCGGAGATCGGATCGATGGGGCACCGTCTTCAGCGGTCGGAGGAGGGTGCGCGCGTCGCCGCCGGCATGGCGCAGGAGGGATTGGGCGATGTGGAAACTCGCTCTGGCGGTCTGTGGGCTCTTGTGGGCCGGCGGGCTGCTCCAGGGATGTAGCGGTGGTGGTGGCGACCTACCTCCGAAACTCCGGTCGGAAGCCGCTCAGCAGCGCGGCCGGGCGCTGTTCCTCAACCAGTGCGCCTTCTGTCACGGGGTCGACGCCGACGGCAAGGGGCTTCGCCAGAACAACCTGTCCTCGCCGCCGCGGGACTTCACCAGCCCCGCGTGGCGCCGCCGCGTCACCCCCGACGAGGTGTTCCACGTGATCCGGAACGGCGTTCCGGGCACTTCGATGCCACCGTGGGCGAACCTCAGCGACGACCAGGTGTGGGACCTGACCGCGTACCTGTTGTCGGTGAGCGGATCGTCCTGAGGCCGGACCGAGCCACACCCGGAGAAACGACCCGTCCGATCCCGTGGAGGCCGTGTGCACGAGTACTCGATCATCCAATCGCTCCTCGATCGGGCGGAAGGTGTGGCCACGGAACACGGTGCGACGGGTATCCACCGGCTCAAGGTGCGGATCGGGGAGCTCTCGGGGGTCGAGATCCCGCTGCTGGCGTCGGCTTTCGAGGTCTTCCGCAAGGGCAGCCTGTGCTCCGCCGCCGATCTCGAGATCGAGGCGGTTCCGGCACGCTGGGTCTGTCCCCGATGCGGTCGGACGTTCCATCGTGGAGAGTTCTTGAGGTGCGGTGAGTGCGGTGTTCCGGCACGTCTCGAGGAGGGCGACGAGATCATCCTCGCCCGAGTGGAAATGGAGGTTCCCGATGTGTGAGTCCTGTGGCTGTGGTGATCATGAGCTGGTGCCGGTGGAGATCCAGGAACGAATCCTCGCGGGGAACGACCACCAAGCCCGGCACAACCGCGAGCATTTCCACGCCGCCGGGGTGGTGGCCCTCAACCTGATGGGCTCGCCCGGTTGTGGCAAGACGGCTCTGCTCGAGGCCACCGTCCGCGCCGCCGGCGGCAGGTTCCGGCTGTCGGCCATGAGCGGCGACCTGGCCACCGACCGTGACGCCGAGCGCCTGCGCAAGGCGGGGATCCCTTCGGTGTCGATCACCACGGGGTCGGCTTGCCATCTCGACGCCGAGCTGGTCCACAAGGCTCTTCACCAGCTCGAGCACGAGGGTGATTGGAAGACCAGCGACTTCCTGTTCATCGAGAACGTCGGCAACCTCGTGTGCCCGGCGATCTATGACCTGGGACAGGACGCCAACGTCGTCATGCTTTCGGTCACCGAGGGCGAGGACA
>JAGQSE010000369.1 GCA_020439725.1 Acidobacteriota bacterium | reverse complement strand
AGATGTTGCACGACACCCAGCGGACGTCGGCGCCGAGCTCGGTCAGGGTCTCGATCAGCACCGCCGTCTGGACGGTCATGTGCAGGCTGCCCATGACCTTGGCACCGGCCAACGGCTTGGTCTGGCCGTACTGGGCGCGCAGCGCCATCAGACCGGGCATCTCGTGCTCGGCGAGGGTGATTTCCTTGCGACCGAACTCGGCGAGGGAGAGGTCGGCGACCTTGAAGGGGAGCCGGGCCTCGCCGGCGGCGGTGTTGGGGGCGGTTTCGGTGATCACGGTCATCGTGGGCTCCTTCCGGGTGCAGCGCTCCGTGGGCGGAGACGCGGAGTGAATCGTTCGATCTCGGTACGGGGTTTCGGGTGGTAGTTCAGTGGCTCAGGTCGCGGCGCCGGAGCGCCGCGCGACGGCGGTGAAGAGGCCCGGACCACGCGCGTCGGCGTCGGCCGGGAGCGGATGAAAGCGAAGTCCTTCGAGCCCGGTGGCCTCGAGCCAGGCGGCGAGCTGCGCCTCGCCGAAACCCAGCCAGACGTGACCCATCTGCTGCCGGTACTCCTCGTGGTCGTGGGGCAACATGTCGACCACCAGCAGGCGGCCGCCGGGCTTGAGAGTCCGCGCGGCCGCTTCCAGACAGCGGCCGGGCTCGGGCAGGTGGTGGAGGACCAGCACCAGGAGCGCGACGTCGAGGCTCTCGTCGTCGATGGGCAGCGCCTCGATGCTGCCGCGGCGCAGCTCGACGTTGGCGAGGGGGGCCAGCCGGCGGGCGGCGGCGTCGAGCATGGCGTCGGAGTCGTCGACGGCGATCAGCTGGCGGACGAAGGGGGCGAGGGCCTCCGCCAGCTGACCGGTACCGCAGCCGAGATCGCCGACGGTCCAGCTCGGATCGAGCAGGGCGAGGAGCGCGTGGAGGTCGAAGCGACGACCGAAGAGCTCGAGGCGCATCTGCGCCCACTGGCCGGCGGCTGAGGAGAAGAACTCCTGGGACTTGGTGCGACGTTCGGCGAGCACGCGCTCGAGGCGGCGCTGATCCTCGGCCGCCGCCGGGGCCGGCGCCACCTGCTCGCGGACCAAGGACCACAGCCGCCGGGCGTCATCCTCCCAGGCGCCGCGGTGCGCGGCGTAGCGCCGGCTGGTGCCGTCGCGATAGGCGCTCACCCAGCCGCCGTCCCCGAGAACCTTGAGGTGGCGGCTGACGGTGGATTGCGGTAGCTGGAGCACCGAGCAAAGCTCGGACACCGCGAGCTCGTGGCTCTCGAGCGCGAGCAGAAGACGGCAGCGGATCGGGTCCGCCAGGACCGACATACGGTCGAAGACCAGGGGTTTCGCGGGCGTCGCGGCGGGAGTGATCAATCCGTCCATCCGGATTGATTGTTTCTTGTCTGGCGAAAAAAGTCAAGCCGCGGAGGTCGGGCGGGCGGGCGTCCCTCTCACGTCCCGCCGAGGTAACCCAGAGAGCGGAGACGCTCGCGGTCCTCGGGCGTCAGACCACCGGACTCGCTGGTCCGGGAGTTCTTGTGGGCGGCGGCCAGGCGCTGTCGAAAGTCCAGGCGGAAGCGGTGGAGGAGACCTGCCATCTGACGGAGGTCGCCCTTTCGCTCCGCCGCCACGTCGTGCTCTTGGCCGGGATCGGTGGCCAGGTCGAAGAGCTCCCAAACGTCGGACCGCGGGTCGTAGATGGCTTTGAGATCGCCCCTACGGACCATCGTCCACACGGAACCGGAGAACACCGGCGCATCGGCTCGTCGCTGGTGAAGGGGGCTGCCGATCAGGTCGTCGTGGGGCAGTCCCTGGCTTTCGAGGATCGTCGGTACGAGGTCGAGGGAGCTCGACAGCTGTCGTCGGTGGTCGCCGGCGTGGGTGCCGCCGGGCCACTTGACGATCAGCGGGACGCGCAGCACCTCTTCGCTCCAGTTGCCGTGGAGGAGGGCGCCGTGTTCGAGGAGCGACTCGCCATGGTCGGCGGTGAAGACGATCAGCATGCGGTCGTACAGCCCGAGCCGGCGCAGGTGCTCGAACAGCAAGCCCAACTGGCCATCGACGTCCTCGACCCCCTTGCCGTAGAGCCAGCGCAGGATCTCGGGGTCCCGTGGCAGCGTGCGCATCTTTCCCTGCTTGATACGTGTCAATCGCGCCGAGGCGCAGCGGCTCCGGGTGCAGCCGTAGTCGACGGTGCCGAACTCGTCAGCCACCGTCTCGCGGCTCACGCCCGGTGCCTCGTAAGGCAGTCGGTGGAAGTCCGAGTGGGGCTCGAAGGCGTGGAAGAAGAAGAAGAACCGCTCGCCTCGGTGGTCGGCGATCCAGTCGACGGCCTCGCGCACCGACTTGTCGAGCTGCCAGAGCGTCGAGTCGTACTCGTCGAAACCACGGCCGAAGCCGAACTTCGGGTTGAGCCAGACGCAGTCGTGGACCAGCCCGCGGGTCTTGAAGCCGGCGGCGTGGAGGCGCTCGGCGAGAGTGGTGACGGCCGGGTCGACGGGGCCGTCCTCGCCGCCGTAGATCTGCGGCGGGTAGCCGGTGAGCATCGAGGCGTGGGACGGCTTGGTCCAGCTCGCCGCCGCGTAGTGGGGGCTCCACACCTCGCCGTCGCGGACCAGCCGGTCGAGCTGCGGCGTCGCCCAGGCTCCGCCCAGGGCACCGATCGAGTCCGCGCGCAGCGTGTCGATGGAGATCAGCAAGATCTGCGGCGGGTCCTCCTCGCGCCGTTCTTCGCCGACGGTTCTCGGTGGGTCGACCACCTGGTGTTCGAGGTAGAGGTCCTTTAGGTAGAGCCGCCGCCCGGGGGGCAGCTCGACCTCGAGGTGGAAGGCGGCCGCCTCGTCGGGCCAGGCGGCCAGGTCGATCTCGCGACGCCACCACGAGGCGTCGGCGGCTGCGTCGAGCCCGCCGTCGATCTCCGCCCCCGGGGCACCGTCGTGGCGAAGCCTCCAGCTCACCCGCGCCGGGCCGGCGCCGTCTCCGGTCACGGGGGCAGAGATGCGCCACACGCCGGTCTCGATGTCGTCGGTCTGGGATGGGTGCGACAGGCAGCCCGAAAGCACCAACCGGCCATCGCGGCCGAGCTCGAGGGGAACGTCGAGGCTCGCACCGTCTTCCAGGGTGTAGGCGTAGTGGGTCTCGTCGCCACAGTAGATCGTCGCCGGCGCCGCAACGCCGGCGCTGGCCTCGGCGCGCTCCGGATGAGCGACGAAATCGTCGAAGCGCACCCGCCGCTCGGGCTCGCCGGCACATGCGGTGAAGGCGATGAGGGCGAGGGGCAGCAACCGGCGTTGGCGCCGGGTCACGAGGCGCCGCGGCCGCTCAAGACGACCGGGATGGTCTTGAACAGGATCTTGAAGTCGAGCAGCGGCGTCCAGCTGTCGATGTACTCGAGGTCGAGCTCGATCCAGCGGTTGAAGTCGATCTCGTTGCGCCCGCTGATCTGCCACAAGCAGGTCAGGCCCGGCTTCATCGACAGGCGGCGGCGCTGCCAGGGCTTGTACTGGGCGACCTCTTCGGGGATCGGAGGCCGCGGCCCCACCAGGCTCATGTCGCCGCGCAGCACGTTCCACAGCTGCGGCAGCTCGTCGAGACTGAACTTGCGCAGGAAACGCCCCACCGGGCCGGTGATCCGCGGGTCCTCGGGCACCTTGAACACCGGGCCGTCATGCCGGTTCAGGTGGAGCAGCTCCTTGCGTCGTGCCTCGGCGTCCTCGACCATGGTGCGGAACTTGTAGAGCGTGAACATGCGGCCGTTGAGCCCGCAGCGGGTCTGGCGGAAGAGCACCTGCCCGCCCGAGGTGACGCGGATCGCCAGCGCGATGGCCAGCACCACCGGTAGGCCGAGGGCGAGCAGCAGCGCCGAGGCGGCGATGTCGACGGCGCGCTTGGCGGCCAGCTGCAGGTGGTTGGTGGGGGCCGTCGAGAAGGTCAGGAGCGGCAGCCCGTCGAGCTCTTCCAGCTGTACCTTGGCGCGGGTGTGGGGGAAGAAGTTGAGCGCGAAACGGACCTGGATGCCGCGCTCCTCGAGCCGCAGATAGGTGTCTTCCATGCGGTCGAGATCGCGGCGATGGACCGCGAAGACGACATCGTCGACGGGCTTCGAATCGACGATGGCGCAGATGTCGGAGACGTCGCCGAGCACCGGGTAGCCGCGCGGCAGTCTGGGCGAGACCTCCCCTCCCTGGGTGATGAACCCGAGGATGCGATACCCCCAGTAGCGGTGCGAGTCGATGGACTCGGCGATGTCGACGGCGGTCTGGTTGGTGCCGACGATGGCCACCGTCCGATAGTTGAAGCCCTTGGTGCGGACATAGCGCGAGGTGACGCGGAGGAAGAGCTTCTCGGACAGGAGCAGCAGGCAGGCGACCACGGCGAAGAGGCTGACCCAGGCGCGGCTGATCTCGTCCTGGCCGAGGAGCAGCTCGTCGACCCGCGAGGCGTACAGCACCAGGGTGAAGATCACCAGTCCCCAGACGCACACCCGGATGATCGCCCAGGCCTCGTCGAGGATCGGCACGGTGCGGTGGGAGCGGTAGCGGCCCGAGGAAAGCAGCAACGCGCCCCAGATCAGGAGCGCCAAGGGCAAGAAAGGCAAGTAGTCGGCGAGGGGATAGAGCTGGTTGGCGAAGACCGACGGGGCGAGGCCCGGCAGGATGGTGCTGCGCAGCCAGTAGGAGAGGAAGAAGGCGACGATGACCAGGAACAGGTCGAGGGAGAAAATCGATAGCGCGATCAGGCGAGCGCGTTCCTTGAGCATCTGGGTTTCGACCTCGTGGGCAGGATTCTCCTGCCGCGGATACCGGCTTTCGTTCAGCGAGACTTATGGTTCATTGCCATATTCTACGCATGGGCCCGCCCCCGTGTCCAACCCGATGCCGAAACGAGCCTCGGGCGTCATTTGCGGGGGGGCTTGGCCATGTGCCGGAACAGCGCTGCGTACTGATCACAGACGCCGCGCCAAGAATACAACTCCTGGGCGCGTTTCGCAGCAGCGGCACCGCGGGCGGTGGCTTCTTCCGGGGCCTGGACCAGGCGCTCGAGGTGCTCTGCGAGGGTCCGGGGCTCCGCGGCCCGGAAGTAGAACGCCTCGGGGCCGGCCACCTCGCGGTTCTCGGGGGTGTCATTGACCACCGGACAGCAGCCATAGCCCATCGCTTCGACCAGTGCCGGGTGAGTGCCGCCGACCTCGGTGGCGTGGACGTAGGCGCGGGCGTGGGTCAGGAGCTCGCGATAGCCCTCGCCATAGATCGGACCCGGGAACAGGATGCGTGGGTCGGCGGCCTCGGTAAAGCTCTCGATGAAGCGATGGGCGTAGGGCGCGCCGCCGACCATCACCAGCGGCAGCTCACCTCCGACGCTGCGATAGGCCTCGGCGACGCGGTGCGGGTTGTTCTCGGGCTCGAAGCGGCTGACGTAGAGGAAGAAGCGTCGGCTCTCGAGACCGAGCCGGTCGAGGACCTCGAGCTTGGCCGGCGGCCGGGGGTCGACGCCGTAGGTGATCACCGTCGAGGAAGCGCCGTAGCGCTCCTCATAGTGCCGGCGGATGACCTCGGCGTCGGTGATCAGCTCGGTGGGCAGCACCGTCGCCAGCCGCTCGGACAGGGCGTAGACCAGGCGTCCGGGCCAGCCCCACTTGGCGCGCCGTTTCTCGATGCCGTCGACATGGAGGGCCACCGGAGTCCCCGTCCAGGTGAGCAGCGGGACGAAGATCGCGTTGGCCGAATTGACCACCAGCGCCGCGTCGTAGCGGCGGAAGATCGCATGCAGGCACGACAAAAGAGTGTGGACGGGCGTATCGAGGTATTTGGTGCGCAGGGTCGGCAGGACCACCAGCTCGGCGCCGCGGTAGTCGCGGAGGCCTCTGGGGGTGGCGTGGGAGCGGCAGTAGACCGTCGGCCGGAAGCCCTGCTCGACCAGCCGGCCGGCTAGCTCCTCCATCAAGGTCTCGTAGCCGCCGTAGCGGTTCGGGATGCCGCGGCTGCCGATGAGCGCGACGCGGAGAGGGCGAGCCGAGGGATCGGCCATCAGAGCGGTTCCCCGGCGTGCCAGAACCAGCGGTCGATCTCGGCGGCGGGAACTCGCCGCCGTGCCTGGATCCGCCGCCGTCGGCGGTGGATCTCGTGGCGGTGGTGCCAAAGCCAACCATAGGCGCCGAGGGAGGACCGTTCGCGGAGCACGACATACCCCAAGGCCAGGAGGTCGCGGAGCAACGTCGGCAGGAAGGTGCGCACGAAGTTCCGCCCGGTCTGGTGGTAGGCGCGGAGCAGGTAGCGGTTCTTGAGCGAGTGGCGGTTGACCGCCGGCGGCATCGCTTGACGCCGTTCGGGCAGGTTCCACCGCCGGTGCTCGGCCACCGCGCGGGGCTCGTAGAGGATCTCCCAGCCGCGCTCGCGCAGCCGGAAGCACAGCTCGGCGTCCTCGCGGAAGGAGTGGAAGGCCTGGTCGAAGACCTCGCCGTCGAGGGCCGCATCGAGGAGGGCCTGGCGGCGAAAGAGCGTTGCCGCTCCCGTGGCGCCGAAGACCCGCTCGGGTCGTTCGAGCTGCCCGCGGTCGATCTCGCCGGAGGCGCGGTCGAGATGCCGCCAGGTCGGGACCAGGCGCATGCCACAGGCGTCGAGCCGGCGTGGCTCTCCCGGCGCCGCGGGGCGCAGCAGCCGCCCGGTGACCGCCCCGACGGCGAGCCCCGGATGCGCCTCGATGCGTTCGAGGAGCCGCGCGACGAAATCGGGCTCGGGGCGGGCGTCGGCGTTCAAGCTGAGCACGAAGGGCGAGCGCGTGCGCTCGATGGCGACGTTCATACCGCCGGCAAAGCCGCGGTTCTCGCCGAGGGCCACCACCTCGAGGGGCAACCCGGCACCCTCTTCGCGAGCCACCTGGGGGCTGTCGTCGCCGCCGGCGCAGTCGACGACGACGACCTCGGCCACCGGCGCTTCGAGATGGCGCAGGCTCTCGAGACAGCCCGGGAGCTCGGTGGCGGAGCCGTAGGTGACGATGCACACCGCCACCGGCACCGCGGTGCGAGGCGGCCGGCGCCGGCTCAGGTCGTCGCCCGTGGCGGGGAGAAGCGCACCGTCAGCTCGTGGGGTCTCCGCCAGCCGCTGACCACTCCGGCGATCACCGCCAGGAGCCCCCGCGCTGCCTCCCGGCGACTCTTCGCTCGCCGCGGCCGGCGGAGCGGCAGGAGCAGCAGCCGCAGCGACATACCGAGCAGCAAGATCGGCTTTGCCAATGTGGTCCACCCCGCCCCGTGGTGGAGCCGGAGATAGCGCAGCAGATTGCGGTAGTAGACCCATAAAAACGGACCATAGCCCATCCTCGGCACGCTGGCGCCGAGGCCGTGGCGGAAGACGGCCTCGGGACAATACCGCAGCACCTGGCCGCTGTCGCGAAGCCGCCGCGCCAGATCGACGTCTTCGAACCAGGCCGGGTAGAAGCCGGCGTCGAGGCCGCCGAGCTCCTCGAGCACCGATCTGCGGAAGGCCAGCGCCGCCGCCGCCGGCTGCTCGACAGCGGTTCCCGGTGGGGGTTCGTCCGCGGCGCCCTCCCCCGCCGGGATCAGGAGCAGCTGAAGAAGAAGCGTCGACGGGCGGGGCAAGGGTCGCAGCTGCCAGCGGTGCTGCGGGGTGCCGTCGTCACCGAGCAGACGCGGTGCCAGCCCGGCGGCGTCGGGCCAGCGCTCGAAACCTTCGAGCAACGCCTCGAGGGCACCGGTCTCGGGGAGCGCATCGGGGTTGAGCAGCAAGAGGACCTCGCCCTGCGCCTCCTCGAGCCCCAGGTTGGCGGCACCGGCGAAGCCGAGGTTGCAACCTGGCGAGAGAACCCGCCCCGGGGCGCCCTCGAGCGACCGTGACGAGCCGTTGTCGACCACCAGGAGCTCGAATCGCGGATCGTTCGGCCAGGCCCGGCGGAGCCGATCGAGGAGCTCTTCGCCATGCCAGTGGATCACCACGCCGGTCAGACGCGGCTTCATCTCGCCACCCTTCACGACGTGCCCTCCTTGGCCGTGAGCGCCGGCGAGAAGCTCTCCGCGGCGAGACGCTCGAGCTCGTCGGGGTTGATCCGTGGAGCGCCGCCGTGGAGCGCCCGCGGCAGGAGCCGAGCACCCCTCGCCAGGCCGAGGAGGATGGCGCCGGCCTCGGCGTGGCGGCCGTGGATCCCGGCCCGGGCCAGGTCGAGGAGGTCGCCGGCGACGATCCGGGGCAGCCTGGCGGCCATGCGCCGGCCCAGGAGGCGCGCGAGCACCGGGTAACGGTTGCCATAGACCCAGCGAAGACGCTCGATGCCGGCGGTGGCGGACCCGGCGTGGAGCGCGCGAGCTGCGCCGGTGGACCAGGTGGACCAGCCGGCGGCTCGCAGGCGAACGGCGAGATCGACGTCCTCATAGTAGGAGCCGAGCCTCGGGTCGAACACCGATCCGTCGGCGAGCCGTACCGCGTCGAGGGCCGCTCGGCGGTAGAGCGCGGCGGTGGCGGAAACGCCGAAGACCTCGCGGGGGCTGGGCATCGGCGCGGACACTGCAGGGGCGTCGGCGACCGGCTGGCCATGGCCGAGCTGCACCGCCTGCCACCGGCGGTTGAAGGCCAGACCACAGCCGTCGAACCGCTGCGGATCCCGCCACTGGAGAACCCATCCCTGTACCGCCGCCGCCCGCGGTTCGGCGCCCAAGGCGGCCACCGTCGCCTCGATCCAGCCGCGCTCGATCTTGAGGTCGTCGTTGATGGTGGCGAGGAGCTCGCCGCGGGCCGCGTCGAGGCCGCGGTTGACCCCGGCCGCAAAGCCGACGTTTCGTTCGAGGCGCAGGGTACGGACGCCGAGACCTTCGGGGAGGTGGAGCGGCCGAGCCCCCTGGTCGACGAGGACGATCTCGAGGCTCGCACCGCCGTCCTGGCGGAGGGCCTCGAGGCACTCGAGGAGCCACGGGCTCGCCCCCACCGTGGGGACGATGGCGGAGACCCGCGTCGCGGAGGGCCCGGTGGTCATGGGTCGGCTCGCTCCGAGCTCACTTCCGCCGACCAGCTCAGCTCGACGCGGTCGATCACCAGGCCGCTAGGGGCGGCGGCCGTCGGTTTCGTCCCCGGCTCGACCGCGCGGAGCGCCAGCACCAGCGGCTCTCCCGGGGTCCAGGGCATCGGCTCGGTCTCGTGCACCAGCCAGCGTCGCTCCTCCTGGGGCCGCCAGGTGGCCAGCAGGTGCTCGCCGCGGCGAAGCTCGAGCAGGACCTCGCCGCCGTTGCTCACCCACTGGGCGTGGATCGTCACCGCGACACGATCCCCGCCGGCCACCACCGGTAGCGTCGCGCTTTCCCCGGGGCGCAGCACCCAGCCGCCGCGATACCGGGCCCGATCGACGGTCCAGCGGGACGGGTGGAGGTGGCCGCCGTAGTGCCCCACCTGGGCGTCCTCGATCTCGATCACGTGGGAGGGCCAGCGGGCCCCCGCCAGGGGGATCAGGGCGGCGCCGGCCAAGAGCAGCGCGGTGCCGGTGGCCCGCGGCGGGCCCAGGCTCCGTCGGCCGCGCCGGGACCGCGGCCACCACCAGCCGGCGATCAGGAGTGCCGCCAGCAGCGGTGGCCACAGCCAGGTGGCAAGCCGTGGACGGATGGTGCTGGGGAAGATGCGGACCACGTCGCTGCCGGTGATCCGGCTCAGGTGATCGAGGAGGTACGTCTTGCCGTCGGCGAAGGCGAAGGTCCAGCCCGGGACCGCCACCCAGGCCAGGGTCAGGACGAGGGTGACCAGGGCGAGGGCGGAAAGCAGCGCGCGGGCGCCGCGGCTTCGCCGGTGCTCGAAGGCCGGAACCGCCAGGAGGCCGAGGAGGGGCAGCAGGACGAGGCCGTAGCGGAAGGGCGGCGACCAGCCGCCATACCACTCACCCCGCGGCGCCAGGAGCGCCAGGTAAGGCAGCGAGAGCAGCCCCAGGTCGGCGAGCAGGGTTTGCCGACGGGTGGCGACCCATGCGAGACCCGGGAGCACCACGAGCCATAGCGGCGCCACCGCGAAGAGCCCGAAGGCGCTGTCGAAGAACAGCCCGACGCCACCCCTGGCGAACTCGCCGAGGCTGTGGTGCGCCAGGTCGAGCTCCTCCGAGGAGTGCATCTTGAGCGGGTTGCCGAAGCGCACCTGGTTGCTCACCAGGAATCCCAGCCCGAGCAGGGCCAGGATGACGCCGAGAGCCACCAGCTGTCGCCGCGCCCGTGGCGCCCGCCACCAGGCGAGGACGAGGATCGGCAACCCGATGAGCACGAAACGCAGCTTGAGGAGCGGCAAGAGCGCCACCGGGAGGCCGATGCCCAAGAGCACCTCCCAGCGCCGCGGCTCGCGACGGCGGAGGACCAGTGCGCGGTCGAGGGCGATGGTGGCGAGCACCGCCCCCGGCACCTCGGTCCAGATCTCGACGGCGTAGAGCAAGAGCGGCGGCGCGAAGGCGACGAGCGAGGTGGCGAGGAGGACCGCCCCCGGGCTGTCCGGGAAGTAGCTCCGGCCCAGCCGTAGGAAGAGCCAGGCGAGGAGCGCCGCCATCGCCGCCAGCGTCATCACCGCCCCGCTCCGCCCCGCCAGTCGATATCCCGGTGCCAGGAGCAGCGGCAGCATCTCGTTGTGCCGCGAGTAGACCTCGCCGTCGGGCCCCGTCGGATCCCCTGGCTGCGGCGCGATGGGCCGATCCATGAACGTGCGCCAGTCCTCCTCGGCGTAGTTGTTCGCCAGATCCGCGTCGAGGTCGTGGGACAGGCTGTGGGCGAGCAGCAGATAGTAGGGCTCGTCGCCGTCCGGCGGCCGCTGCGCGCTCATCCACGGTGTGATCGCCAGGTAGACGACCAGGGGCAGGAAGAAGAACAGAGTCGAGGGCCGCTCGGGAAGCCGACGGCCCAGGAGCGGACGGAGCGTGAGCGTCTGGTGATAGACGCGATGGGCGAGGAGCAGCGCCCAGCCGGCCGCGACGACGGGAGCCGAGAGCTCGAGTCCCAGGGCCCCGCGTCCGAGGGTCAGGACGGAGAGCCCGAGCATCGCGGCCAGGTGAGCCCGCCGGAGCGCCGGCGCCAAGCGGCGTCCGCCGCGGGCCGCGCATGCACGGTCGATCCAGACGAGCGCCAGCGCCACGATCGGTACCACCACCAAGGTCGAGCGCAGGGGATCGGCGGCGGCCGGGGCGAGCTTGGATGGAGAAGTGCGGAAGGCCAGGGCGAGCGAGGCGGAGGCGGCGAAGAGCACCTCGGCCAGAGTCCGGACGACGGCCAGAGCGTCCGATCTCGCTTCCCGGGACCTCACGGCCGGAGCTCCACCCGCAGCAGGCTCAGCTGGACCTCTGGCGGTAGGTCGGGGCGCCGCAGCACCGAGACCCGGCGCACCGGGCGCCGGTCTTCGATCTCGAAGAGCGCGCGGTAGCGCTGTCCCAGGAAGCGGCCGTCGGGTGAGACGCCCACCGAGAAGGCTCGCGGTGGTGCACCCGCGGCCGCGCGGACGTCCGAGCGCCGGGCTGCCCATTCGCCGGTGCCGCGGCGGGCTTCGAGCGACCACTCGCTGCGTGACCCGTCGTCGTGGAAGCAACGCACCGTCGCCACGGGGGTGCCTTCGGGGAGTGCGGCGCCGAACGCCAATGTCGAGTCCACCACCAGGGCGGCGGCGGACCGCGGCTCGAGATCGGTGCCCCAGTTGGGGTGCTTCGCATTGAGCAACGCGTCGGCAGCCGGCAGCAGGTCGGGGCCCGAGGAGGGGAGGTGGACCGCCGCCAGCAGCGCGAGCCCGGCGGCCGCGGCACCGGTGACGCGCCAGCCGCGATGGGAGAGAAACACCAGGAGCGCAGAGGCTGCCACGACCCCGAGCGCCGAGATCCATCCGGACCCGATCCCGAGCAGATCCAGGGCGAGGGTGGCGGCGGGCTCGCGGAGCCACGGGTAGGCGCCGGCGACGACCGTAAGTCCCACCAAGAGGGCTAGCCAGCGACGTTCCAGCCAGGCGCCTTGGCCTTCCGCGGGCAGCGTCAGCGACGCCGTAGCCACGATGGGGGCGAGGACCCCGTCTCCGGGAAGGACGCGCAGCGCCGCCAAGGCAGCCAGAGCGACGAGCATCGCCCGACTCGGCGCCGCCACCAGGAGCCACGGAAGCACCAGCGGCACCAAGGCGAGATAGGCGAAGGCCAACGGCCAGGGCCGCGCGCCGAGCGCCGGGACGAGCCCGAGGACCAGGAGGAGAAGTAGCGAGGCGCCGGCGGGGAGGAGCCACCGAGGCCGAGCAGCTTCGGCCGCCGAGTCCGCCGCAGACCACCAGGCGACCACGGCGATGGCGGTGACCAGCATCGCCTCGCGGGGCTCCCAGCCAGCGACCAGCGCTCCGCCGCCAAGGAGACCGAGGAGGAGCGCCGGCCAGGGATTCCGCCGCCGGAGGCCCTCTCCACAGACCCAGGCCAGAAGCCCCAGGGTCAACAGCAGCGACCAGCCCTGCGCCAGGACGAGCCCGGCGCCCACCGCCGCGCCCACGACCCGCGGATCGCGGTCACGCGCAGCCCATAGCGCGGCCGCAGTACCGACGGCGGGGAGGACCAACAGGGTGACCAAGGCGCGAGGGCCAAAGGAATCGGGTAGGAGGAGCTCGGCATGGAGCAGCAGTTGGATGCCGATACCGGCGGGTAGCGCCCAGCGCCACTCGAGCGACAGGCCCTCGGTCCGCCAGCGTTCCGCGAGCACCCAGGCGAGGGTGCCGACGAGCACCAGCACCAACGCGCTGCCGCGCACCGGCCCCCAGGGCAACATCCATCCCGCGGCCACCGCCAGCACCGCCCCCGCGGCGAGCCCCTGGAACGGGCGCCGGCTGGCCAGGGCGGCGCAGAGCAGGACTCCACCGGCGAGGCTCGCCAGGAAGCGCCCCTCGGCCGCGGCGGAGGGGTCGAGGCGGAAGGCGGCGAAGCTCCACAGGGCAGCCCACGCTGCCAGGGGGGTCAGCAGGCGAACGACGACGGTGTCTCCCTTGGCGGCAAACGACGGTGGGAGGCGCAATTCCCGAGTCGCGATCTTATCGTCATCCAGGTCTACGGACCGCCGCCGCGGCGCGTTGACGCCCCCCGGGGCGGCGGGTAGACTCCCCGCCGTCATGATCTCCCGCGACCTCCTGCGCAGCGATTCCGAGACCGTCCGCGAAGACTTCGTGAGCCGCGGTGTCGATCCCGAGATCGTCGCCACTTGGCAGCGTCTCGACGCCGAGCGGCGCTCGAGCCTGGTCGAGCTCGAAGACTTGAAGCGCCAGCGCAACGAGGCCAGCAAGGCCATCGGCTTGATCAAGCGCCAGGGCGGCGACGCGACCGCCGAGATCGCCGCCGTCGCCGATCTCAAGACGCGGCTCGAAGGCCTCGAAGCGCGGGTCGGCGAGATCGACCCGGAGCTTTCCGATCTCGAGGCGAGGATTCCCAACCTGCCCGACGCTTCGGTGCCGCGCGGCGCCGATGAGAGTGCGAACCGGGTGGAAGAGGTCGTCGGCACGCCGCGCAGCTTCGATTTCGCGCCCAAGGCCCACTGGGACCTCGGTCCCGACCTCGGCATCCTCGACTTCGAGCGCGGTGCCAAGGTCACCGGCGCCCGCTTCACGACTTATTTCGGTGCCGGCGCCCGGCTCGAGCGCGCGCTCATCTCCTTCATGCTCGACCTGCACACCGGCGAGCATGGCTATACCGAGGTGCTGCCGCCGTTCATCATCAACGACACCTCGCTCTTCGCCACCGGCCAGCTTCCCAAGTTCGCCGCCGACCTCTTCCATCTCGAAGGGACGGACTACTACCTCGCGCCGACGGCGGAGGTCCCGCTGTGCAACCTGCATCGCGAAGAGACTCTCGACGAGGCCCAGCTGCCGATCCGCTACGCCGCCTACACGCCGTGCTTCCGTAGCGAGGCGGGTTCCTACGGCAAGGACGTCCG
>JAGQSE010000368.1 GCA_020439725.1 Acidobacteriota bacterium | reverse complement strand
GACATCGGCTCCGGGGAGCGCGTTGGCCTCCATGATCGCCGCGCGCAGGGAACACCCCAACCCGTCGTCGCAGACCCCGTCGCCGGGAGCGAGATCGACCGAATCCGAGAACACGCCCACTGTGAAGACCTCGGCGTCTGTGGGGGACGATGGGCCAAGCCCAAGGATCGAGACCAGAGCCAGGACGGCCCACTGCGACGACCGCGGGCGCCCCGGGCCGTCGGACCGTGGCGGCGGTGCCGGGAAGGAGGTAGGCAAGCCGCGGGGTTCCGTCGGAGATTCAGGCAGGAAGGGGGTGGGGCTCGGGAGCTCGGGTCGATCGATCACGGTCATCTCCTCGCTGGATGGCAACGCTCGAGGGAAGGGGCGGAGCGTCGGGTACGCAGCCGACGAGGGGCACGCGGCGTGCCAGGCCGCTGGAGGCGTCCAAGATCCGGCAAACCCCAGCGATCTCGGTGGTTTCCAGCCCCTCGGCGGGTATCGAGCGAGCCGCGGGTCCCGATCTCGCGACCGGGCGGGTCCCGGGTTCGGGACCCGCGGGGCGCCGGGATTCATCCGCCGGCACCGCGGGCAAGGGCGACCGAGCTCGATGGCCGCCCTCTCCCGCCGTCGAGCCTTCCCGAGGTCGCTGCCAGCCGGCCCGGCCTTCGCTATCCTTCCCCCTGGAGAGCGCTAGCCATGCCGAAACTCAACCGCCCAGACCCTCGCCCCGTCGCCGCCTCCTGCCCGCGCCTGCCGTGTCGTGCCACCTCGCCGCCACCCCGCATCCGAGGGCGGCACGAGACTGTAGAAGGCCTTTTCTGGCGCAGCGCCCTCGGAGTCTTCTTGCTCGCGGTCTGCCTCGCGCCCTGGGGCGCCGTGGCTGCCCCCACGCCGGTCGACGGCCTGCCGCTCAAGATCTACGTCGATCATCCCGGGGTTTATTCGCTCGAGCTGGGTCTGAAGGCCGCGGCCGAGGTCCAGCGCGGCACGGCGCGGCTCGAGGTGCGGGGGCGAGACGTCCCGATGTGGCTCGAGCCGACCTCCGGCGACGAGGCTCCACGCCTCGGGTTCGTGGTGGGGACCGAGCTCTTCCGGCCCGACGACCTTCGGGATGCCGAGCCCCTGCGGGTCTTGCAGCTCTTCGACGAAGGGATGCCGCCGGAGGGCGAGGCGGCGCGCGCGACCCCGGGACCTTCGGGCGGACCTCGGCGGGTGGAGGCGGCGAGGTCGAAGGTGGCGAGGTCGGAGGCGGCGGACTCGTTGCCCGCGGCGCAGGTCTACCGCCGCGTGCTTCTCGAGCAGGACGTGATCCGTGCCGCGCTCCCCATGGGTGAGGAGGCTCTGGCGGACACGCTTTGGTACTGGGCGATGCTGACCCCCCTCGGGTCGTCGGATCTCGAGCTCGACCTGGGCTTCCTCGGCGACCGGCCCACCGCGCCGGAGCTGGATGCCAGGATCACCGTCCACGCGCTGGGCTGGTCGAGATCGAAGACGCCGGAGGGTATGCCCCAGCATCAGCTCGACGCCTGGCTGGGGGACCAGCTCGTGGGGAGCGCGCAGTGGGACGGCCGGGAACGACTCGAGCTCGGCGTCGACCTGAGCACCGTCGGCGACTTCGAGGGACCGGCGCGGCTCAAGCTCAAGATCCCCGAGCGGATTCCGCCCGGCGAGACGGATCCCCTCATCGACGTCACCTACATCGATCGTGTCGAGGTGCGGTACCGACCGACGTCACCGCTCGCCGGGTCGGCGGTGAACGGCGATCCGGTGCCGCTCGTCGTCGGGTCTTCGACGGAGGCCCGATGGCTGGCGGATCCTGCGGGCTCCCCGGTGAGCGCACCTGCGAGCCTCCTGGTCACCGCGGCGGGGATGCGGCTGCCGCGGGACCCGGCGGGTGGCTGGGTCCTGCCTCCCCTGGCTGAAGAGACCGAGCTGTGGATCGTCGACCGGGGTTCGCCCCGACCCCCGCTGGCAGTGGAGCCGTCGCTTCGCGGCACGCTTTCCCTACCCCCGGACCTCGACGACCTCATCGTGGCGCCGCCGGACCTCGTCGAGGGTGCGGAGCGATTGGCCGAGATTCATCGTGCGCGAGGACTCCGCGTGGCAGTGGTCAGCTCGCGAGCGGTCTTCGACCAGTTCGGCGGTGGCGAGGAGAGCCCGCGGGGTCTGCGCCGCTTCCTCCAGGAGCAGTACGAGCGGTCGGCGCGGCTGCGCTACGTCCTCCTGGTGGGGGACGCCGATTGGTTCGTGGCCGACGACCGCCTGCCCTATCTGGAGCGCCCCGAGCGCGAGCGCAACCGGATCCCGTCCTGGACCTACCTGTCGACCTATGGCGTCGGTGCCAGCGATCACTACTACGCCATGGACCCTGAAGACGAGGCAAAGCCGCGCTTCGCCATCGGTCGGCTGCCGGCTTCGGACCGGGCCTCTCTCGATGGCTACATCTCGAAGGTGCAGGCGTGGCTCGCGGCGCCGAAGGGGTCGGGCGCGCCAACCGTGGTGATGGCGAGCGACATCAGCCGCGGCTCGCAGCTCCGGCAGCGGCGTCTCATCGAGCAGCTCACCGGGCTGCCGCTCTCCGTCGTAACCCCCCTCGCCGACCTGGGCGGTCGGGATCCCGACACCGCGATGATCGACGCCCTCGACCGGAAGCCGGGGTTGGTCTATTTCGGCGGCCACGGTAGCCGCTTCACGCTCCAGCTGGGAGAGCCCGACTCGCCGTCGCCGGAGACCTTCTTCGATCTCGACGATATACAAAGGCTGACGCCGGTCCAGCGTCAGCCTTTCGTCGTCGCGGCGTCGTGTGCGACCGCTCCCTTCGACCACCCGCAGGCCGATTCCCTCGGCGAGGAGATGGTGCTGAGCGGTGAGCGCGGAGCGGTGGCCTTCGTCGGGGCCTCGTCTTCGCTGTCCACGCCCCGGACCTTTGGCGAGGGGATGATCCGGGGGTGGCTCGAGGAGAAGACCCTGGGCGATGCCTTTGTCGCCGCCAAGCGCCGCACCGGCAGCGCCCAGGCGTCTCACCTCTACAACTTCTTAGGAGACCCGACGCTTCCGGCGCAGGGCCCAGAAGGCCGCGGTCAGCAGGAATAGCACCAGCACGACCTGACCGAAGGTGCCCATGGTCGGGA
The DNA here is from genome assembly GCA_020439725.1 of Acidobacteriota bacterium. Lineage (GTDB taxonomy): Bacteria > Acidobacteriota > Thermoanaerobaculia > Multivoradales > JAHZIX01 > JAGQSE01. The sequence continues at coordinate 8,789 of JAGQSE010000368.1, read as the reverse complement.
TCTCGCTCGGCCCCGCGACGACTTCGATGTCGTCGGTGTCGGTGGCACTGTCGTTGCCGCCGTTGGGATCGGCCGCCGCCGACGACACGGTGGCGGTGTTGGCCAAGGTGCCCGCGGCATCGGTCGCGATGTCGCACGTGGCCATGTAGGTGACGGCGCCACCGGCCAGCAAGTCGACGGAGTCGTTGATGTCACCGGTGCCCGACGCCGTGCAGCTCGACCCCGCCGACGCGGCGCAGGTCCAGGTGCAGGTGAGGATCGGGTCGAAGGTGTCCGCGACAGTGGCACCGGTCACGTCCGAAGGTCCGGTGTTCGAGGCGACGATGGTGTAGACCACCGAGCCGCCCGGGGTCACGCTGTCGACGTCGTCGGTCTTGGTGATCGAGAGGTCTGCGGTGGCCACCAGGGTGTCGGTGTCGGTGGCGCTGTTGTTCGCGCCATTGGGGTCGAGGACCGAGGCCGACACGGTGGCGGTGTTGGCCAGGCTGCCCGTCGCGTCGGCCGCGATGTCGCAGGTGGCGGTGTAGGTCAAGCTACCGCCGGAGAGGATGCCCCCCAGGTCGTTGATGTTTCCGGCGCCCGAGGCGGTGCAGCTCGACCCTGCCGACGCGGCGCAGGTCCAGGTGCAGGTGAGGATCGGGTCGAAGGTGTCGGCGACGGTGGTTCCCGTTGCGTCCGACGGGCCGGCGTTCGAGGCGACGATGGTGTAGACCACCGAGCCACCGGGGATGGCCGTCGCGGCACCGTCGGTCTTGGTGATCGACAGGTCGGCGGTGGGTGTGAGGGTGTCGGTGTCGGTGGCGCTGTTGTCCGCCATGTTGGGGTCGTTCAGCGTAGACGACACCGTCGCGGTGTTGACCAGGTTGCCGGTGGCCGACGAAGCGATACCGCAAGTGACCGTGTAGGTCGCGGTCCCGCCGTTCAAGAGGTTGACCGAATCGTTGATGTCACCGATGCCCGAGGCGGTGCAGCTCGAACCCGCAGAGGCGACGCAGGTCCAGGTGCAGGTGAGGATCGGGTCGAAGGTATCGGCGACGGTCCCGCCGGTGACGTCGAAAGGTCCGGCGTTCGAGGCGACGATGGTGTAGACCACCGAGCCCCCGGGAATCGCCGTCGCAGAGCCGTCGGTCTTGGTGATCGAGAGGTCAGCGTTCATGACGCCGGCGAAGGCGGTCGTGGGCAGCGCGACCAGGGTCGCCAGGAGCACGAGGATCGGGAGCGAAGAAGCGCGGGGCATGGGGTCTACCTCTCGGAAACAGAGTCTTTGCGGATTCACCGTCAACGGATGGCGCCGGGGGGTCGGCCGGCATTCTAGGACACAAACAACGGTCTGGACAACGCAATCGGTGGCGATGCCCGTCGCCTGCCATCTCCTTCGACAGTTGGTTCCTTCCACGAAGACGGAAGCGCGCAATGCTCTGCGTGCAGAAGGACCGTGTGATGTCCTTCTGGACCCCAAGACGCAGAAAAGGCTGACGCCGCAACGGCGTCAGCCTTTAGAGATCTCTGTCGAGCACCGCGCCGGCGGCACTCGAGGGGCCAGGGCCCGGCTTCCTACACCCGGCTCTTGCGGCGCAGCGCCCAGAAGGCGGCGGTCAGCAGGAAGAGCACCAGCGCCACCTGGCCCAGGGTACCGACGGTCGGGATGTCGTTCGGACCCACGACGACGTCGATGGTGTCCGTGTCGGAGGCGCTGTTGTCGCCGCCGTTGGGATCGGTCTGAGCGGAGGTCACGGTCGCGGTGTTGACCAGGGTGCCGGTGGCGGCCACGTCGACGGTGCAGGTGGCCGTATAGGTCACGTTGCCGCCGTTCAGGATATTCGCGGAGTCGTTGATGTCACCGGCGCCCGAGGCCGTGCAGCTGGAACCCGCCGAGGCGGCACAGGTCCAGGTGCAGGTGAGGATCGGGTCGAAGGTGTCCGCGACGGTGGCTCCGGTGGCGTCGGCGGGGCCGGCGTTGGAGGCCACGATCGTGTAGACCACCGAGCCGCCGGGGGTCACGGACGTGACGTTGTCCGTCTTGGTGATCGAGAGGTCGGTGTTCTGCACGCCGGCGAAGGCCGTCGTCGGCAACGCAACCAAGGCCGCCAGGAGCATGAGGATCGGGAGCGAAGAAACGCGGGACATAGGTCTACCTCTCGGAATCAGAGTCTGGAACGAGTTCAACCTCGACGGATCGAGCTGGGCGTCGCCGCGTATTCTAGGACACTCGGGCGGTTTGGACAACGAATCGCTGCGAGGCAATCTCCAACAAGTCAAAATTTGACCCTTCTGTGCCCACGGAAGCGCGAAATTCCCGTCTTGCCAAAAAGACTCTGGTGCCCACGAAACCCTAGATTTTCAGGGGAGACGCGCTTGACACCGGCAGACCCGATGGGCGACACTCTCGGTGCTTTCAAGTCACAGCACCGATGCCGCCTCCTGCGTGAGCGCCGTGTCAAAGGCCCGTGACCCGTGACGAACCACATCGCCTTTGAGAGGAACTAGAAAAATGAGCTTCTACCGGCCCCGAGTGGGCACCGTTGTCCTGGCCGCTTTCGCCCTGCTCCTGATGGCGGTCATCCCCGTCGTCCTGGCCCAGGGAGGGGACACCTCTCGCGATGACGCTCGCAAGGCCAAGGTGAAGGCCCTCTCGGCCCTGTCCGCGAAGGAGCGCAAGGCCGAGCTGCAGAAGCTGACCGCTACGGAGCGGCGCTCGTTGTGGTTCGAGCTCAAGAAGGACCAGGCGATGGCGCGCGGCCAGCAGCCCCTGAAGGCCGGCAGCGGCCTCAAGGCCACGGCGCGCACCGGCCATGCGCAGAATGCCGTCGAGCGCGCCGTCGGCTCGATCGTCTATGACGACGGCGTGATCACGAACTCGTTCGGCGGTGGCGCGATCATCGGCAACCGCTTCAACACGGCCACCGGCAACCCGTTGATGGTCTCGGGCACGGTCTCGACCGTCGTCGGTGTCGTCGTCCAGGGCCCGGCCTTCACGACCAGCTCCGCGGGCTTCGTCATCGAGGGCCCGCAGACGGGCGGTGGTGGTGCCTTCGCGATCTTCAGCACCTTCACGGGCGCCACCGGCGTCACCGACACGGTGACCTTCGCGGGGCTCGGGGCCTCCTACACCGGCAGCTCCTTCTTCGTCCTGTTCGGTGACTTCGCCAACAGCTACGTCCCGGCCTTCGGCACCGGCTCGACCCAGTCCCAGGGACACCACGGCGTCGTCGGCTACACCGGCGGCATGGGGCCGAACATCACCAGCACCTTCGACTTCGGTGGCACCCTGAACGGTCTCGTGCGGGTCACCGGCAACGTCCTGCCCGTCGAGCTGATGTCCTTCGACGTCGAGTGAGCCTTCCGCGGCGGGTCTCGTCGAGGCCCGCCGCTCTCGCCCTTCCCCTTTCCTTCCGTCCGCTTCACCTCCAGTGATCCATTTCAACGTCTCGCCGAGGCTGGCGACAGCCCTCGCTTCCCTCTTCCTGATCGCATCGATCTCCGGCTGTGGCGGCTCGGGCTCCGGCTCGATCGACGATCAGTCCACGGGCGATGCCACGGTCGTGGCCCGCTACGACGGCGGCCAGATCACCCTTGGAGAGGTCGATCAGCGGATTCTCGCGCTCCCGATGACGGAACGTCCCAAGCCAGGGGAACCCCTCGACGCCTGGTACACGGGCCAAATCCGCGAGATGGTCGTCGAGCGTCGACTTTTTGCCGAAGCGGAGACGGGCCGACTCTTCGACGACCCGGACTTCGAGACCGCCCGTCGCGAGGCCGAGAAGCGCATTTCGCTCGAGCTCTGTCTGTCCAAAGCCTTGCCCGAGATCGAGCCGGTCACCGACGACGAGCTTCGCGAGGTCTACGACGCCCACCCGGAGCAGTTCTCGGCTCCCGAGCGCCGGCTGACCTACGAGATTTTCCTGCGTCGGGCGCCCGGTGCCGCCGAGACGATCCGGTCGCTCCGCGAGCGCACCCTCCGGGGGGAGAGCTTTCTCCGCCTTGCCGGCGAATATTCGGACTCCGAGAGCCGCCTCCAGGACGGACTGTTGGGCTGGATGGTGCCGGGTCGGTTGCCGGCTCCCTTCGGTGCCGTGGTGGCAGGGCTCGACGAGGGGGTGCCGAGCAAACCCGTGGAGACGCCTCGGGGCTTCCATCTGTTTTATGTCGAGCAGATCCTGCCCGCCAAGTTGCTGTCGTTCGAAGAGGCTGCGCCCAACCTTCGGCGGCAGCGGACCACCGAGCGGCGCGAGAAGGCCATCGACGCGCTGCTCGCCGAGGCGCCTACGCCGCCTGGCTCGCTCGTCCTCGACCGCAAGGAGTTCGCGAAGATCGCCCAGGCCGGCGACCCCTCCGCCGTCGTCCTGCGCATCGGTGAGCAGGAAGTGACCCTCGGCGACCTGCGGACCCGGGTGCGCGCGGTGGTCGACAAGGAAGCCGCGGAAGGTTCGGTGGCGACCGTCGAGCTTGCCTGGCGGGTCCTCGAGCAGGTCCGTCGCCGCGAGACGCTAGCGCAACGTTGCCAGACCGAGGGCTGGATTCCCGCCGACACCTTCGAGGAGCGCATGGCCGCGTGGCGCCGTGCGTCGTTGACCTCGGGCCAGCGTCACCGGCGGTTGCTCGAGCTGGCGGAGCAGGACGAAACGCAGCTGCGGCTGTTCTATGAGAGCAACGTCGGTAGCTTCAGCAAACCGCCGACGTGGACGCTGAGACGGCTCCGCGTGCCGCTCGGGCAACACCCGTTGGCGCGCATGGAGTCGCTCGAGGCCGCGGCGAGCGGTGGCGGGACCACCCTCGACGACCTGAAGGCCAAGCTCGGTGGCGAGATCGACGACCTCGGCGCGCTGACCCAGGCCGAGATGAAGCAGGTCCAACCCAAGCTCCCCAAGCGGATCGCGCCCCTCGGCGCCGGGCAGCTGGCCGCGCCCTATCGCACGCAGGCGGGTTTCGAGGTCGTCGAGGTCGTCGACCGCGCGCCGGCCACGCCGATCCCGTTCGACGAGGCACGGAAGCGGGTTACCGCCGCGTACGTGGCGCAATACACGGCCGAGCTCTACGACCGCCTCGAGGCCCAGATCCTCGATCAGGCGAAGCTCGAGATCCTGCCCAAGGGGCTCGAGGCCCTCAAGGCGGCGGCGCTACCCGAGCCCGACGTCTCGGTCGAGCAGCTCAACGACCTGTTCGAAGACCGGTAGTGTGAGCCTCGCGGCGGCGCTGACCCCCGCGCGGCAGGCTCAGCCCTCGTCCTTCGTGGCCACGGGCTCGCCGCGGGACTCACCGATGGGGGTCAGGCGCTTGCGCTCGCCGCTGGTCGAGAGCGCTTCCACGTAGTAGTAGTAGACCTTCCCGGGCGTCGCGCTGGCGTCTTCGAAGCGATAGGACTGGGGCACGTCGCTGGTGCCCGCGCACGCGATCGGCTTCGCGGTCATCCGCTCGAACGGCCCGTCCGGGCTCTCGCCACGATAGACGTGGTACCCGTAGCACTCGAACTCGCTGGCGGTCGACCATCGAACCACCCGTGGTGGCGCGGAGGTCGTGGGCGCCACCTCGAACCCGATCTCGCGCAGGCGACGATCGAGCAGATCCGAGCCGTTCTGGGCGATCCGGCTGCGATACCAATCGTCGCGGACCTTGCCTTCGACCTCCTCGAACCCCAGCTCCCGCGCTTCCCGAAGCCCCTTCAGACCGAAGATCCAAAGACCGGTGTCGAGGTGGAGCAGTGGCGTCCGTTCGCCGGGCTCGAGGGCCTCGATCGAGCGGCTGACGGTCGGGCCCAAGAGGGCGATCTGGCGCTTGCTCGTCCAGCCGACGGCACCGCCGGCGGCGGCCGAAGGGTCGATCGAGTCGCGCCGGGCAGCGGTGGCGAAGTCGAGGCTGCCGTCGGCCAGGCGGCGCGATACCTCCTCGGCGCGGGCCAGGAGCTTCGGGTCGTCCTCGGCCTTGCCGAAGTGGAGGACCTCGAGATCGTAGGCGGGCAGCTCGCGGTAGCGCGCGCGGTGCGCGTCGAAATAGCGTCGGAGTTCGGCCTCGCTCGGTTCCCCGATCTCGGCGGTGTAGCTCCGGGCCATGGCCGCCTCGGCGAGGATCTCGAGGCGCCGCCAATGGAGCGTCTCGACCACCTCGGGATCGTGGCCCAGCCCCAGCTCGTCCGCCTGCCGTGTCGCCAGGACCGCGCTGGTCCACTCGTCGAGCAGCGCCCGCCGCTGAGGCGAGCCGAGCTTCGCTCCGGTGCCGGCGGCGCGCAGCTGGGCGATCAGGTCGAGGTCGCTGGCGGTCAGCCGGTAGTCGGGGAGCTCGAGGACGATCCCCTCCGACGCCGGGTCCAACCGGGGCTTGGCCTCCTCGAGGAGCTTCGCCTGGAAGTCGCTCCAAGCCTGGCGATGCTTTTGCCGAAGGAGCTGTCGGCGGAGGATCTGGCGCTGCTCGGCGGCCGAGGGGGCCTTGGCCTCACGGACCTCTTCGCACTGGAAGATCGTCAGCCCGCCGCCGTACTCGAGGGGCCGGGAGATCTCTCCGGGTGCCAGGCGGGCCACGGGTCCGGCGAGGGCCGCCGGCAGCTCCTGCGGGTCGACGAAGCCCATCATGCCGCCCCGGGGTCCGGTCTGGGATTCGGACTCCTGCTCCGCCAACTCGGCGAAGTCGGCACCGGCGACGAGGCGCTGGTGGATCCGGTCCATCTGCCCGCGCACGACGTCGGGGTCGTCGCCGAGCTTCTTGTAGAGGTTGCGGAGCTTGAGCTTCTTCGGCCGGTGGAAGGCGTCGGGATTCTGGCGGAGAAGCTCGTCGATCTCCGCGTCCGAAACCGTGATCTGCGCCTCCAGCTGGCGGCGGAGCCTTGGGACGAGCAGCCGCTGGCGCGCCCTCTCGAGACGGAGCTGGGAGCTCCGGGAGTCGGCGAGGCCGTCTCGCTCGGCCTCCGCGGCGAAGCTCTCGATGAACGCGAGGCGGCGGAGCGCCGCGGTGCGTTCGTCGTCGGAAAGCTCGGAATCAGGAGCAGCCTGGCTCTCGCTCGAGATCTCCTCTGCCTCGGCCGAGGCAGCCGACCGTTCGTAGGCGATCCAGCGGTCGAGGTCCGCCTGGGTCACCTCCCCGTGGGGCTTCCAGGTGGCGACGACCGGGGACCCGGCTGTCGCCGAACTCGCAGCCCGGCTGTCGTCGCCGGGTGTCGCGAGAGCGCCCGGCGCGAGTGGGCCGAGGGCGAAAAGACCGAGCGAGAACCAGCAGACGGCGAGACGTCGGAGCGAGGTGTCGAGGATCATGGCGTGGCTTCCGGGTTCGTGGGAGTCGGCTCGCCGCCACCGGGCGTGAGCGTGTGGTAGCGGCGGGTCGAGAGATCTCGCCAGGTTTCTTCGTGGCCGCCGGGCCAGGTGACGTGGACCTCGCGCACGTCCTCCTGGTCACCGAGGCCCACCAGGACCCGTGGGTCGTTGGCCGAGAGATAGCTGCCGTCGGTGGCGACCCGCCGCCAGCGCCTCGTGCCGTCGCCCAGGACCACCTCGACGCGGGCGCCGAGGGCGTCGCGGCCCGAGGCCGTCAGTACGCGAAGGCCGATCCACGCGGTTCCGGGCGCCGCCTGGTTGAGCAGCAGCCGCGCCGGTCCCTCGTTGTTGGCCAGCAGGATGTCGCTCCGGCCGTCGTTGTCGACGTCGCCCACCGCCACACCACGGCTCACCTCGAGCCGCTCGAGCTCGGGGCCGGCCTCGGCGCTGACGTCGACGAAGGTCCCATGGCGATTGGCGAACAGCTGATTGGGCTGCTTGAGCGGGAACGGGTCACCGGCCCGCGCCTGCGCCTCGATCACCTTGACGGCGCCGTTGGCGACGAAGACGTCGAGCCAGCCGTCGTTGTCGAAATCGAGGAAGGCGGTGCCGAAGCCGGTCGCCTGGAGGCTCGGGGTGGCGAGACCGCTGGCCGAGGACCGGTCCTCGAAAAAACCGGCGCCGTCGTTCATGTAGAGGGTGTTGGTGTCGGCGGAGAGGTGGGTCATGAACAGGTCGCTGTCGCCGTCGTTGTCGATATCGCCGGCGACCACCCCCATCGACGCCTGGGCGCGGCCGAGCATCGAGACCGCGCAGCCGCGCTCGAGAGCGACGTTCTCGAACTGGAGCGCGTCATGGGCCGCATCCTTGCGGACCCAGAGGAAGTTGCGCTGCAGATCGTTGGCGACGTAAAGGTCCGTCCGGTCATCGCCGTCGAAGTCGGCGGTCACGACCCCCAGCCCGCTCCCCTTCTCCCCGGCCAGGCCGGCCGTAGCGGTGGCGTCCCTAAAGGTGCCGTCACCGCGGTTGATGAAAAGGCGGTCGGTTTCCGGATGGTACGACTGGGGACCGCAGTAGTCCGGTCGGCCGCCGGCGGAGCGGCAGGGTCGATGGTTCGACAGCCGAAAGTCGACGTAGTTGGCGACGAAGAGATCGAGCCTGCCGTCCGCGTCGAGGTCGACGAAGGAGGCGCTGGTGGACCAGCGATCATCCTCGACGCCCGCCTCCTCGGTGACGTTGCGAAACCGGATCTCGCCATCCTCGCTCTCGTTGTGCCACAGCTGGTTGGGACCGAATCCCGTCCAGTAGAGATCGATGCGGCCGTCGTCGTCGTAGTCGCCGGTGGCGACGCCCATGCCATAGCCGCGGGCGTCGAGCCCACTCTCCTCCGTGACATCGGTGAAGCGAAGCGTCGGCTTCCCCGCGGCGTCGACGGTCAGGTCGTTCCGGAACACGCGCGTCCCGCCGCCCGGCGGCGCGGGGCGTCCCGCCGCCATGTCGGCCAGGTTCCGGCCCTGGACCAGGATCGCGTCGAGGTCGCCGTCGCCATCG
>JAGQSE010000367.1 GCA_020439725.1 Acidobacteriota bacterium | reverse complement strand
GGCGTCTAGGGCGCGCGCCATCGCGTCGACGTACTAGGCGTGCGCCTTATCGCAGTAGATGACCGTGCCGTCACCCCGCGTCTCGTCCCAGCGGCCCGCGACGACATTGAAGAAGCGCACCAGCTGGTCGCTGACCCAGGTGAGGGTCCGCGTGCCGTCCGCGACCTCTTCGTCTTCGAGCACCCCCACCGAGTTCGCGCGGAACTCCTCGGGCACCGTCACCCGCACCCGGGTGGTGTAGGTGTACTGGTTGCCGAAGAGCGGTGCCAGCACCTCTTTGTAGTGGTCCGGCGGGTAGATCTTCGGCTCGTAGCGGTTGTCCTTGTCGACGCCGATGCCCTCGACGAAGCCGAGCACCGGTACGAAGCTGGCGGTGAAGCTGGTCAGCACCACGGCGGAGGGCATGATGAACTCCTGCGCGTTGCCGCCGTTCTTGCTCGGTCCGTCGGGGACGCTGCCGTGGAACTCGAAGCCCAGGGTCACCCGATCGCCCTGGGCCATGGGCTCGGACGGCGTGAAGACGAAGAGCCGGGTCTTGTCCTCGGGCTCGTAGCTCTTGCCGTCGAGGGTCCAGGAGACGTCCTGCCAGTGGCGGCCGCCAGTGACGGCGAAGCTCCGGAGCTCCTTCTCGTGGGGGTTCTCGAGGACGAAGGTGCCCTTGCTGTGGAGGGTCCGCGCCGCCGGGTCGAGATCGAGATCGAGGTCCACCGCGCGGATGGCGGGCTCGGGAGCGTCCTTCCAGGTGGCGAGGTTCTGCTTCCAATAGTCCTTGGCCTTCTTCTCGGCGGCCTTGCCCTCGGGACCGTGGGTCACCGCCAGGAAGAGCATCAGCCCGAGGGCGAAGGTCGGAGCCGCCCACGGCGCCAGGATCCCGCCGGTGCGGGCCAGCGAGCGCGGGTAGAGACGGTGCAGGATGCGGTTGGCGTCGAAGCGGCGACGCGGGAAGAGGCGAAGGGCCAACGCGAAACACAACACCCCCGCCGCCAGCACCAGCGCCCGGTTGAGCAGCAGCGGCCGCCGGTCGAGCTCGAAGACCGAGATGTCGCTCCAGTGGAGCGCGTCCCACAGCCACCAGTTGCCGACCCAGCTCATGTGGTTGGTGAACTGACAATAGAGGCTGAGCACGATGACCCCGAGGCCGATGGCGTAGGTGGCGTAGCGGTTGCCGGTGGCGGAGTAGGTGAAGGCCACGAAGGCGCCCCAGGCGAGGAAGGTCGGTCCGAGGATCGCCACCCACACGAGCGCGAAGGGCCACAGCTGGATGGGCACCTTGCCCTGGATCGCCAGCGCCACGAGGCCGCCGAGGAGGATCGCCGCCATGACCACCGCCGCGACCACCGCGTTGCCCAGGATCTTGCCCAGCAGCATGGCGCCGGTGGGGGTCGGAGAGCTGTAGGCCAGCGCGTCGACACCGGTGCTGCGCTCGCGCTCGAGGGAAGCCCCGACGTAGAACATCATCAACAGGCTGACCAGCAGGACCAGGGTGTTGACCGAGGACACCGCGATCTGCCCCGAGGTCAGGAGCAAGGGCGTTTCGAAGGGCCCCAGCGCCAGGAGGTTCGAGCCCAGCGTCTGGAGCACGATGAAGAAGCCGAAGAGGTAGAGCCCCGGCTCCCGAAGCAACGCTCCGGTCTCGGTGCGCAGGGTGTTCCAGGTGGCCGCCAGGAAGCCGGCGGGGCGGGTGGGGACCACCAGCGGACCGGCAGAGATCCCCTCGTTGACGGGCGCCTCGGGCGTGGCCCGGAGGATCTCCTGCACCCGATCCTGAGCGACGGGCTTCTCCGCGCGCCCACCCAGCGTCCGGGCCAGGTGACGCTGGGCCAGGGCCACACCACCGATACCGAGGGCGGCCAGCAGCACCCGGCTCGCCGCGAACAGCGGATCGACGGCGATGCGCGCATGGTTGTAGAAGTCGGCGCCGCGATCGAGACGGATCCAGGTCTGGTCGAGCCAGCGGAAGCCGGCGGGATCGAGGAGCATCAGGATCCGGTTGATCCGCGGATCGAGCCAGGTGGGGACCCAGGTCCAGAGAAAGAAGCCCATGAGCAGGACGGCGCCGATGGGGAAGAGGAAGACCAGTGCCGGGCGCCGGAAGCGTTCGCCGAGATAGAAGGCGACGCCGAGGAAGAAGAGCAGCGGTGGCAGCGCGAAGATCAGCGCCGGGCGCAGATAGTTCAAGAGCTCGAAGGGGCCGCGGATCTCGTCGGCGTTGGCCGTCGGTCGCAGATGGTTGAAGGAGGCCATGAACGCCAGATGGATCGCCAGCACCGCCGAGAAGGCGAGGAATTGCGCGGTCGCCTTGCCCCAGACGTACTCGCCGGCGGTCAAGGGGGTGGTGTGGAGGATCTCGCCGACCTTGGTCTCGTCATCGCGGATCAGGCTCATGCCCGCGGAGATGGCGATGAAGAACGAGTACAGCGTGCAGATCACCATCGACAGCACGAAGGCGTTGCTGAACTCGGAGGTGATCCACGCCTTGGTGCCGCCGACGCTGGCGTCGCCGGTGGACATCTGGACGTTGCCGCCGGCCATGCCGAAGGCGAGGAGCGCGAGCACCGCCAGCAGCGTCAGGACCATGGGTCGGCGGAGCGTGTAGGCGAGCTCGAGACCGAGCACCCGGCGGAAACGCTGGAAGCTCATCGCGACACCCCGGCCCCGGCCGCGTCGTCCTCCGCCGAGTCCTCGACCGCGGGCATCGCCGGTTCGGCGCCGGCCTCGGCCAAGGTGTCGGCGTAGCCCTTCATCAGCACCAGGTACGCGTCCTCGAGGGAGGCGGCGGCAGGTTGGAAGCCCACCGGGGTGGTGCCGTCCTGCTGGTAGATGCGCACGCGGTGGCGCCCCTCGACCAGCAGGCTCTGGGTGACGTCGTGGCGGCGGTGGACCTCTTCCAGGTCCTCGCGCTCGACCATGGCTTCGAAGATCCGCCCGGCGACCGCGATGCGGGCCTCCGACGGCCGCGTCGAGGCGAGCAGCCGGCCCTTGCGGATCACCGCGAACCGCGGGCAGAGCACCGCGACGTCCTCGACGATGTGGGTCGACAGCAGGACGATGCGGTCCTCCGCGAGCTCCGCCAGCAGGCGATAGAAGCGCAGCCGCTCCTCGGGATCGAGACCGGCGGTGGGTTCGTCGACGATGATCAGCCGCGGATCGCCGGCGATGGCCTGGGCGATGCCGAGCCGCTGGCGCATACCGCCCGAGTAGGTCTTGACCTTGCGGCCGGCGGCGGCGGTCAGGTTGACCCGCTCGAGGAGCTCGCCGACGTGCTTCTTGAGATCGCCGCCCGGGGGCTGGACGCCCTTGAGCTGGAGCAGGTGGGCGAGCATCTTCTCGCCCGACAGGTGGGGGTAGAAGCCGAAGTCCTGGGGCAGGTAGCCAAGCCGGCGCCACACCTTCTTGGGGTCCTCGAGGATGTTCTCGCCGTCGAGATGGGCGCTTCCCGAGGTCGCCTCGAGGAGCCCGGCGAGGATCCGCATCAGGGTGCTCTTGCCGGCGCCGTTGGGGCCCAGGAGACCGAACATGCCCTCGGGCACGTCGAGCTGGATCCCCTGGAGCGCCGCCACGGGACCGGGATAAATCTTGATCAATTCGCGGATGGTGAGCATCGTCGACGTCCTCCTTCTGCTGCCTTTACGCCACGGGAGGGCCGAATGTTCCTCGGCCTGCGCGGCGGAACGATCGCTGTCGAGCTAGTGACGTGGTCGGGTGAGAACGAAAAACGCCGTCATGGCCAGCGCCAGCCAGAGCGCGAAGGCAGCGGGCCATTGACTGGCATCGAGGTCGCGGGTTCCCTCGCTCAGGGTGACCAACCCGCCGAGGAGTGCGTTGTGGAGGCTCAGCGGGCCGTAGCTCAGGGCCTCGCCGACCCTCTGGTAGTCGAGCGCGTTGTGACCGGCGAGGAGCGGGAGCACGACCAAGAGCGCCAGAACCATGGGGATCAGCACGGTTTTCGAACGACCGCCGCGAACCCCCAGCAGCGAGCTCCAGGCGTAGGGGAGGAGCGGCACCGACCACAGGGCGAGCCACTCCTCCGGCGGAAAGACAGCCAGCTGGTAGAGATTGCCGGCAAGGCCGGCGACCAGCACCGTCGTGACCAGCGCGAGGGTGGAGACCGCGATCGTCACCGTGGCGCCGGCGACCCACGCGGCGAGGTCGAGGGTGCGGCGGTCGGCGGGTAGGCTCCATCGGTAACGCTTCGATTTCGTCCGCGAGAGGGGCTCGAGGAAGCCCCAGATCGCGGCCATCAGACAGCCGACGAGGGCCGCTGCCGGTGCGTTCTCGAGCCCCAGGTCCGAGGCCGTCGAGAACAGGAAGCGGGGTGGCCCGTGGTCGATCTGGATGGTCAGACCGAGGAAGATGCCCGCGCTCGCGAGCAGGGCGACCTGGCCGAGAATCAGCGCCAGCCAGATGTTGCGGGACCGGGGCTTGTGGTCGCGATAGAGAGCTAGCTCGGCGGCGACGATCTGACGGAAGCCCGGGGTGGAATTCGTTTCAGGATGGGTCATGTCAACGGTCCTCCAGGGCCAGCAGGACACGACAGGCCTGCTCGAGGGTCGGATGTTCTGCGGCGCGGAGGGTCGCGCCCGAAGCCTGGACGAGGGCCTCGAGATCGTCGCGCTCGCCCCACAGGGTCCAGGCGAGCTCGCGGCCGCCACCCTCGCGGCGTAGGACCACCTCTTCGAGGGCCGGCGGCGGCGACCAGCCATCGGGCACCTGGAAGAGCAGCCGGTGCAGACGGCGGTCGAGGGCCGTCCGATCGAGCTGCGTCACCAGTCGTCCGCCGCGCAAGACGCCGAGGTGGTCGGCGAGCCCCTCGACCTCGTAGGGCAGGTGCGTCGAGATCAGCACCGTGGTCGGCGCCGCCGCCAGGTGGTCTGCGAGGAGCCCCAACGCGAGGTCGCGGGCCAGCGGATCGAGACCGTCGGTGGGCTCGTCGAGCAGCAACAAGCGCGGGCGGTGGGCGAGGGCGAGGACCAGCTGGGCACGGCGGGCCTGTCCCTTCGAAAGCTTGTCGAAACGCCGGTCGGTGGGAACTTCGAGGGCGTTCGCCAGACGCCGGGCGTAGGCCTCGTCCCAGCTCGGGTAGAAGCGGGCGTGGTAGGCGAAGAGCCGCTCCACCGCGACACCGTCGTAGCCGGTCTTCGGGTCGTCGGGTACTACCCCGATCTGGGCTCGCGCCTCGGGCCCGCGTTCGGGCACCGGCAGACCGAAGATCTCGATCCGCCCGCGGTCGGCGGGTACCAGGTCGAGGAGGCAGTTGAGCGTCGTCGTCTTGCCCGCACCGTTGGGACCCACCAGCAAATAGACCGCTCCCTCGGGAACCCGCAGGTCGAGCCCGGCGAGGGCCGTCTGACGGCCGAAGCGCCGCTCGAGCCCGTGAGTGGCAATCGCCAGCGGGCGCTCCTCGAACATGTCCAGCAGATCCTCGAAACGGCTCATGGTTCTCCTCGTTTCGTCGTCGGGAGGCTCCGCGTCGCGGCCGCCCGGCCGCCCTCCCGGGGTGTGATGTCGTGTCCTCGGTCATCGGCCAGGCGACGGAGCGTGTCGACCAGCTCGTCGGCGCTCAGCCCGTTGCGATGGGCGTCGAGCAAGGCACGCTCGGCGACGGCCTCGGCCAGCTGCCGGCGCTCGGCGCCGTCGTCGATCTCTCGAGAGGCAGCAAAGGTGCCGAGGCCACGGCGGACGTAGACCACGCCCTCGCGCTCGAGCTCGCGATAGGCCTGTTGCACCGTGTTGGGGTTGAGCCGCAGCTTGGCGGCCAGCTGGCGTACCGAGGGCAACGGTTCCTCGGGTTCGAGGCTGCCCAAGACGAGGGCCCTGCGGATCTCGTCCATGATCTGGACGTAGAGCGGACGCGGATCGGCGGGGTCGACGGTGATCAGCATCTTGGTCGTCTCGGGTGGAACTTGAGGCTCGGAGGGGCCATGGGTCACCTCGGGTCTTGAGCAGTACTACGGCGATACCATCTCGGTGTTTCGGTGTACTGTTTGACTAATACACTAGACGCGGAGAACGGCCTCGTCAAGAGGTCCGGTCAAAAAAGTAGCCGAAGGGCGGCTGAAGGGAGGGCAGGGAGGCGCTCAGGCCAGGTCGATGCGACCGCGGCCGATCTGCACCAGGCTGACCTCGTTGATCCGGCCCTCGGTGGGACCGTTCTCGAGACGCAGCACACCGCGCGGGCAGACGGCGGCGCAGATGCCGCAGCCGACGCAGGAGGAGCGGACGACGTTCTGGCCGCGCTGGGCGTACCAGCGGACGTCGATGCCCATCTCGCAGTAGGTCGAGCAGTTGCCGCAGGAGATGCACTGACCGCCGTTGGTGGTGATGCGGAAGCGCGATTGGAAGCGCTGGACGATGCCCAGGATGGCCGCCAGCGGGCAACCCATGCGGCACCACATGCGGTTACCCATGAGCGGGTAGAAGCCCGTGCCGACGACGCCGGCGAAGATCGAGCCGATGAGGAAGCCATACCACTTCTGGATCTTCCAGGTGATGCCGCCAAAGAGCGGGTGGCCACTGCCGGCGGTGAAGAAGTTGGCCAGCACGATGGCGGTCATCACGACCGCGGCGACCAGCACGCCGTGGATCAGGAAGCGCTCGACCCGCCAAGCCTTGAGCCGCTTGTCCGAGAGATGACGGAAGGGGTCGCCCAGCGTCTCCGCGAGACCACCGCAACCGCACACCCACGAGCAATACCAACGCTTGCCGAAGAAGACGGCCATGAGCGGCACGACCAACACGGACAGGCCGATCCCCCAGAACAGGATGAACCAGCCCAGGGCGCCGCTCGCCATGAGCTCCTTGAGATGCCAGTCGAAGAAGAAGTGATAGTCGAGGGGCCAGGCGTTCTTGAAGTCGTAGGCCGGCTTGCCGAGGGCCCCCAAGATCGTCGGGATGAGGAAGGCGAAGCCCAGCTGGAAGAAGGTGACCGACGCGGTGCGCACCAGCTGATAGCGGTTGTGGCGGTAGTTCACCGCCATCCGCACCGCCATGACCAGGATCGCCAGGGTGTAGAGGAAGCCGTAGAAGAACCACCGGTCCGCCGGTCCTCCGGTCAGCCAGCGGCTCGCCGGATCGGCGAGGCGGATCCAGTTGACGATGTAGGCGGGGAAGAAATAGAGCCCGATGTAGAAACCGATAAGCAGCACCCCGAGGGCGATGCCCCAGGCTCCCCGTGACCTCACCGAGCTGAACCAGACGCCGTGGTTCTTGATCCCTGGCGGCTCGAGCCACAGCCGGGGGAGGAAGTAGGCGACGGCACCCAGCGCGGCGAGGACGAAGGACAGGAGGAAGAGCAGCGTCGTCCGGCCGGCGGCGGGGCCGCGGCTCGCCTCGCGGGTGATCCAGAATCGGTATTCGCCCTGCTGGTAGTCGCCAAGGGAGCCGCCGAGATCCGAATTGGCCGCCCCGAGGGCGGCGTCGACCGCTTCGATGAAGCCGCCGGGGGAGCGGAACCACTGCCCTTCGAGGGGCTCGAGCTGGGCAAGGACCGCGTCGCGGTGATCGGGCGAGATCTTGCCGCTGGCCTCGAGCGCCGAGAGCCCCTCCGGCGTCAGCTGGTAGCCGCCGAGGACCAAGGCGGCGAGGAAGACCACCAGGCCGATGACGAAGGCGGCGAAACCGAGGCTGCGGAGGACGGTGGGCAGGCGGCGAGAGCTCGGGTCGTGGGCGGCCATGGGTGGGTCCTGTTCTCGTGAGTTCTCGGGTCGTTAAGTCCGGGATTCGGATCAGGAAGCGCGGAGGAGCTCGAGCATGCCCTTGAGCCCCCGCCGGCGGCGCAGCCGGAGCGGCGCGCCGGGATGCTGGCGGTTGTAGAGCGCGACCAGCTCACCCTCGTACTGGCGATAGAGCTCGGGGTCGAAGTTGGCGGCGCCGAGGTTCTCGAGGACCTCGGGCAGCGGACACCCGTCGGCGATCCAGCGTTGACACAGCTCGTGGCGGTAGCGGATCCCCATCAGCTGGAAGCCGGTGACCGCGAGGTCCTCGGCGCGGTAGACGATGCGGATCGCCCGACCGCCGTCGGGGTGCTCCCAATAGAGGGTCTTCTCACCGTCGCCGAGCTTCGCCGGCACCTGGCCGTAGACCTGCCATTCGAGATCGAAGAACTTGGCGGAGTTGAACCAGATCCCCGGGTCGTAGGCGGTTTCCTCGCCGCACAGCGTCCGGGCGATGGTCTCGCCCATCATCCGGCCGGTGTACCACAGCGGCTCGATGGGCCGGCGGCCGGGCTTGGGGTTCCGCAGCTGGACGCAGTCCCCGGCGGCGTAGACGTCGGGGGCGCTGGTCCGCAGGTGGTCGTCGACCAAGACACCGCGGTCGAGCTCGATGCCCGAGCCGCGCAGGAAGTCGATGTTGGGGCTGACCCCGACGGTGAGGCCGACGAAATCGCACGGCAGAGTCTCGCTTGCCTGCGTCTCGCTGCCCTTGGTCACCACGGCGCGGGCGCTACCGCGCTCGTCGCCCTCGATGCGCTCGATCTCGGTGCCGAGACGGAGGTCGATGCCGTGGGCGCGGATCTCGCGGTTGATCATCGCCGACTCTTCGGGTGGATAGGCGAAGTTCATCCAGCTCGTCTCGCGCACCAGGAAGGTCACCGGGATGCCCCGCGAGTGGAGCATCTCGCTCATCTCGACACCGATCAGACCACCGCCGACCACCACCGCGCGCTCGATGCCCGCGGTGGATTTCTCCATCTGCTCGAGGTCCTGGAGGCTGTAGAGGCCCTGGACGCCGTCGAGGTCCTGGCCGGGCCAGCCGAACTTGTTCGATTTCGAGCCGCTGGCGATGATCAGGCTCGAGTAGGGCAGGTGCCGGCCCCCGGCGAGGCGGACCTTCTTGGCCTCGGTGTCGACCTGGTCGACATAGCCGCGCACCAGCGAGATGCGGTTCTTGTCCCAGAACCAGTCCTCGTAGGGCTTGGTGTTGTCGTAGGTCATGTGCCCCATGTAGATGTACATCAGGGCGGTGCGCGAGAAGAAGTGGTCGGACTCGGCGGAGACGACGGTGATGGGCACGTCGCTGCGCTTCCGGATGTGGCGCGCGGCGGTGATGCCGGCGATGCCATTGCCGATGATCACGACTTGACTCATGGTCGCTGCCTTCCTCGCGGTGGGATCGTGGACGCCGGCCGGGGGCGCGGCTCGTTGCGGGATACGGCCGAGTGACGCCGGCGGATTGCCGGCGGTGGGGAGACGGGGGAGCGACGTGGGGCCGGTCTGGTCATCCCCACGCCCTGCCGATCACGCGCTGGGTGCGGCGTCGCGCCGGCCGGTGCCCTTGGTGGAAGGCATCGCAGCTGGTGCCCCGACCGGCACCGCCTGCGAGCTGATCGAGTCACCGAGCAGCACCAGCGCCACCCACACCAGGTCCGCCATCAACAGGTGCACCAGCTGCATCCAGGCCGGGGCCAGGAGGGCGATGTTGAGCACTCCGACGGCCACCTGCAGCAGCACCAGCAGCATCAG